>JALZWM010000144.1 GCA_023300105.1 Hellea sp. | reverse complement strand
GCGAGGCTTACATTGGTTTCCATGCCCTGCGCGAGGGGCACAGCAATCGCAATCATGATGGCAAAGGTGCCCCAGCTTGTGCCTGTTGAGAAGGCCACGAAACAGGCGACTAAGAATATCAGCGCGGGGACGAGGGCGGGGCTGATAAACTGCTTAGCTGTCTCGGCCACATAAAGCCCAGTGCCGAGGTCTTTACATAGGCTGCCAATGGCGAAAGCTAGAACCATTAAAATTGCGAGGGGCACCATAGCGGACATGCCTTTCAGGGAGAGGTCAAAGCTCTCGCGTATGCCCAGTTTGCCTGTGAGCTTATACATGATGATGGCGAGCGCGCAGGCAAAGCTTGTGGCGTAAAGAACTGACTTTGAGCCAGAGCCAGATTGCAGGGCTTTAAACGCGCTCCCGCCGCCGTCGGCCCAGCCTGTCATAATTAAAAATGTCGGCATCAATAAAACCATGGCGGCGATTGGAATAATCATATTACGCGCGCGCGGGGTGATGCCCTCTTTCATAGGAACGTCTGAGGCTTCTTCGCTCATCATAGGCACAGCGCCGCGGCGCAGGAGCTCGCCAGTTTGTTTAGCGCGCGCTTCGGCTGTCTTCATCTCGCCGATATCGCGGCCAGACAGGATAACGAAAACGAGCGTCGCGATAACCAGCATGGGATAGAAATTAAACAAGGTCGCCTTGAAGAGCTCTCCAACGGGATTCTCTAAACCTTGCGCCGTTAATTGAACGAGGATGAAAGCCCCCCAAGCATTTAACGGAAAAAGGATACAGGACGGAGCCGAAGAACTATCGGCGATATAGGCAAGCTTCTCTCGCGGTATTTTAAGCTTATCAAAAACAGGGCGGTACAATGTGCCGACTGTCAGAATGGATATATTACTCTCGATAAAAAGAACTAAGCCAGTCAGCAGCGCCATAAGTTCAACGCGCTTTCTTTGGCCTCGGCCGTTTGAATCATTGGCTGCCTTTTGTGCTGATTTTTCAAGCCAGCCTAAAAGGCGGTTGATAAAACCTTGGACGCCGCCTGAGCGCTGGATCAGCGCAATCAATGCGCCGACAATAAGCGTGAATATAATAATGCGCGTATTACCCGCATCACTAAAAACCGTGATTAAGCCGTCGATTGTTTGAAAAGTTCCGCTTACGGGATTGCCGCCCGCGATAATAACAAAGCCAATCCATATTCCAATTAACAATGACAGAAAAACTTGCCGTGTCCAAAGGGCGAGGCCAATCGCGATAACAGGCGGGAGCAGAGAGAGTAATCCGTAAGTTTCCATACGGGAGTGTTAGCGGGGTTTATAGTCTAACGAAAGAACTGAAAGTAACTTAGTGTTTAGCTGGGCGTTTCGCCTTTATCTTTTCCAAGTAAAAGACAGCGCGGCGGCATCTTCATTAAAACTGAAATCTTCTGCCGTGGCTTCGCGGCGCAAGTAAGATAAAGATAAATCAGCATTACCAATCCGGTACCCAAGGCCCGCCTGCGCGTCGCCAACGATAATGCGGTCTTGTAAATGGAACTGCCCGCTTGTTAGGCGTCCGATTGAATTGGGGGAATAGGTTAGGGCTTCGGCGTCAGCGCCCGCAAAAAAGTACCATGTGTTATTTTCAAAATTAGACCCTGCACGTAAATCTTCGCCAATTTCAACAACGGCGCCAACGATTGCGCTAGAGCTTTCATCATTAAATCTCAAAGTCGCGCGCGGTTTCAAGGATAAATCAAGTCCCTTCGTGCTGATGCTTGTGAAAGATTTTTGATACCCTATGCCTAATGCGTCTGACCTTCTCAGGCAATTTTCTTCGCCTGTAAGACAATCCGTATTACTTAAATCAAGATTAAAAAGCGTAGAGCCAATACTTTCTGGCGGGAGATCAAGTTGCGTGTCAAAATCTACTGATAAACCTTCAAAGCCAACGCCATTAACTGGAATGTTGAGGTTTAAGCCGTCTGTTGGTGTCGGTTTTTCTTGAGCTATGGCTTGTGAAGATAGGCATAGGGCTAACGTAGAGCAAATCACTGCGAACCGAGCAGCGCGCTTATGAGTAGCACTCATGCGTTTTATGTGTTTGTATTTAAACACTTTTATCTTCAAACTCCGTTCTATCAGCCCCACGCGACTGAACGTTCAAGCCATTATTAGCATAATTCTGAATCTTTGTCACAATCAAAGATATTATTATATTAATTTTAACTTAATGAAGCTTAACATAGCCTTAATATAAAGAGGCCGCCGTGAAAAAATCACGACGGCCTCTTTATTCTTAATGTGAAGATTTTGGCTATTGGCAGGCGAGGCATTCTTCGTAATCGGTTGGGGCCGCAGCTTCCATAATTTTTTCCATTTCGCTTTTCTCTTCCGCACCAGCAAACGCTGCGCGCTGGATAGATTTTGAGCGACAATAATAAAGAGACTTCACGCCTTTTTCCCATGCTTGCCAATGCAACATGTGCAGATCCCACTTATCAATATCGCCCTCGAGGAAGATATTGAGGCTCTGCGCTTGGCAAATATACGGCGCGCGATCGGCTGCGTGCTCAATGACCCAGCGTTGGTCAATTTCAAACGCTGTTCTAAACGTTGCTTTCTCGTGGTCATCTAATTCTTCCATGAATTGGACTGAGCCTTCGTTTTTAAGAATTGAGCCCCAGACTTCGTCTGTGTTTAGGCCTTTAGTTTCCAAAAGATCTTCGAGTAAGCGGTTCTTGACCGTGAATGATCCCGACAATGTTTTATGCGTATAAATATTGGCCGGGATAGGCTCGATGCCCGCTGATGTTCCGCCGCAGATAATTGAAATTGACGCCGTTGGCGCGACAGCCATTTTATGACTGAAACGCTCGCGCACGCCTGCTTCTGCTGCGTCTGGACATGCGCCGCGCTCATCTGCGAGCTTTTCGGATGCCGCATTTGCACCTGCCCGGATGTGTTTAAAGATACGATTGTTAAATGATTTTGCCATCGCGCTTTCAAACGGAATGCTCTTACTTTGTAGCATAGAATGGAAACCCATAAGGCCAAGACCGACTGAACGCTCACGCATGGCAGAGTATTTAGCGTCCGCCATCTTATCTGGGGCATTATCGATAAAATCTTGAAGGACATTATCAAGGAAACGCATGATATCTTCAATGAAGCCTTCGTCATCTTTCCACTCGTCATATTTTTCAGCATTAATAGAGGAGAGACAGCAAACGGCTGTGCGCTGCTTACCATATTTATCAAGACCCGTTGGCAACATGATTTCGGCGCAAAGGTTAGATTGCTGAACCCGTAAACCTTGGTCGTGCTGATGTTTCGCGAGGGCATTGTTCACTGTATCTGAGAAAACCATATAAGGCTCGCCCGTCTGGAGTCGCATTTCTAGAATTTTCTGCCATAATTTACGGGCAGAAATCTCTTTGATGACTTCACCTGAATGCGGGCTGATAAGGCCAAAGTCTTCGTCGTTCTTCACAGCTTCCATAAAAGAATCTGTGATGTTCAGGCCGTGATGTAGATTCAGTGATTTACGGTTGAAATCGCCAGACGGCTTACGAATTTCTAAGAATTCTTCGATTTCTGGATGGTGAATGTCCAAATAGACGGCAGCTGAGCCGCGGCGTAGTGAGCCTTGAGAAATTGCAAGTGTCAAGCTGTCCATCACGCGGATAAAAGGAATGATACCTGAGGTCTTACCGGCGCGGCCGATGCGTTCACCGATTGAGCGCACATTGCCCCAATAAGTTCCGATACCGCCGCCATTAGACGCAAGCCAGACATTTTCAGTCCACGCATCTACAATAGAATCAAGACTATCATCAACAGCGTTCAGGAAACATGAAATTGGAAGGCCGCGATCTGCGCCGCCATTAGAAAGGACGGGTGTGGCAGGCATAAACCAAAGTTTTGACATATAGTCATAAAGGCGCTGTGCATGGGCTGTGTCGTCAGCATAAGCGACAGACACGCGACCAAACATGTCCTGATAATTTTCTTCAGGCAAAAGATAGCGGTCAACGAGCGTTTTTTTACCGAAGTCTGTCAGTAAGTTATCTCGTGATCGGACCTGTTTAACAGGCTCAATTTTTTTAGCGTTAACAGGGTTGGCTGTCTTTTTCTGCCCCGGTTTATTCTCTGTTTTGCTTTGGGGAGCCTTAGTGATGACAGTCTGTGTTCCAATGGCTTCAAGTTCTGCATCCGCAACCCCTGATGTAAACTCGTTATTATTTTCAGACATGAACGTATTCCCCTATCGTCTCGACCCTGCACCCCAGTGAGGCTTGAATTTTTGCGTCAAAATTTCCCTGCTATGCCGAAGACGGCAATGCTTGCAAATTTACTCTAAAATGAAGTGTTTTCGCTAAATTGCGATAACTCATATACTATATATAGTGTTGATTTGGCTCCATTCGTCAACACCTTGTGTGCTAAAAAAAGAAATTTTTAGTTAACGAGGGCTTAAAACCTTGGGATAATTACAAATTTTTCGTAACGTCCCCGAAACAAGCCGCAACGAGAGCTGTGAATTAGCCTCCAGTATAGGCAAATATAGAGCTTGTCAGTGATGTGGAGGTGTTTATCCTCAACATATTCTGTATTTTCCTCGAAATTATTATTAGAATCTGTCACAGGCCTGTGATTAACTCGAATTTTAATAATAGGTTTGAATTTGAGATTTGAGGCACCTTAATGAAAGTCCTTCTCGTAACCGATGCTTGGGAACCCCAGATGAACGGCGTAGTCCGGACATTATCTAAGACTGTGGAAGAATTACGCCGTAAAGGTCACAGCGTTGAAATAATTGCACCGTCTGATGGTTATTGGACGATGCCCTTGCCGACCTATCCTGATATACGCCTCGCACCTTTTGCCAAGAAAGATGTTGAACGCCGCATCGCTGCCTTTGGCCCTGAAGCTGTCCATATTGCGACTGAAGGACCGCTTGGCCAAGCGGCGCGGTCCTTATGTTTAAAATGGGGCATGCCTTTTACGACGAGTTATCACACGAAGTTTCCAGAATATATTAAAGCCCGTTTTCCCTTTATACCTTTGTCGTGGTCATATAAATTCGTACGCGGCTTTCATAATAGTGGCGGGCGCATTATGGTCACAACGCCGTCCATGGTTGATTTTTTATCAAAGCGTGGGTTTAAGAACCTTGCACCTTGGGCGAGGGGGGTGAACACCGAACAGTTTAGCCCTGAAAAACGGTTTGCACCGGATGACGTTTATAAGGGCCTCACACGGCCTATTTTTGTTAATGTTGGCCGTGTTGCCGTCGAGAAAAATATCGAAGCTTTTCTAGAGCTCGATTTACCAGGGTCCAAAGTTATCATTGGCGATGGCCCGCAAACAGAGCAGCTTAAACGCCGTTATAAAGACGCACATTTTCTGGGCGCTAAATTTGATGATGACTTAGCGCGGTATTTTGCCGACGCAGATGTTTTTGTCTTCCCGTCTAAAACGGATACATTTGGTTTAGTTATTATCGAGGCCATGGCGGCGGGTACGCCTGTGGCAGCTTACCCAGTGACGGGGCCAATTGATATTATTCCAGGCAGTCATGCAGGAATTGTTGATGCTGATTTACGCAAAGCATGTCTTGAATGTTTAGACCTAAACCGAGACGATGCCGTCTTGCATGCCCAAAAATATAGCTGGGAGACTGTCACAGATATTTTCTTTGATTACCTAACGCCCGAATATGAACCTACAGCGCGTAAAAAGTGGCGCCGCATACGCCGTATGACACGGCTCGCAAGTTCGCCTTATCATTTCATCAAAAAGACACTGCGTAGAACATGGCGTTTCCTGCGCGGCAAGTCTGTTTAGGTAACTTAGGTCTATAGTCTTAAGGCCGTAAGTTTTATAGATGGCTCTT
This sequence comes from Hellea sp., assembly GCA_023300105.1. Taxonomy (GTDB): domain Bacteria; phylum Pseudomonadota; class Alphaproteobacteria; order Caulobacterales; family Maricaulaceae; genus Hellea. The sequence continues at coordinate 20,521 of JALZWM010000144.1, read as the reverse complement.
TTTTTTGGGCGCGCATAAAACTTTTGTCTAAGATCTAAATGATTTTATTGGAAATTCCGAATTTATAATCGAGGATGCGTTTTTCGATGTCGTCTTCATTTAAAGATGGCGTCTCATTGGTGCTATCCGGGTTTATATCAGAGTTTATATCAGAGTTTATATCTGGGCGTTTTGATACGTTTCCTGATTTTCGGCGCGTGTTATTCAGGGAAAGCGCTGCGGCAACATCTCTATAACGTTGGTCTAAATCCGTTTCGTTATTTTTGGATTCCAGCAGAGCCTTTAAAGTTTCTTCTAATTGATAATTCTGGTCATATATCTGATCGGCAAGCCGTTTATTTTCGGCCGACTGGGCTTCACGGTCTTCACGAAGCACGTTTAAATCATGCGCTGCACTTTGAACGATTTCATCTTTTATCTTTAGCTTTTTCGTTAACTGCTCAACTTGAACCTCGAGGTCAGAGACCGAATTATTTTTCTTAGACTGGGGCTGTTCTTGTAACTGAAGGTCTAGCTTGGTCTGGAGTTTTTCGTGTTCAATATTTGTTAGTGCTAATTGACGGCGTAATGTTTCCGTTTCATTTTGGGCTTCCTCAAACAATTCTTCTCGGCGCTGAAGATCACTTTGAAGTTCCCGAAACGCGTTTAAGTCATGTTCTGCGCTTTTAACGATTTCATCTTTTATCTTTAACTTTTTCGTTAATTGCTCAATCTTAACTTCAAGGTCAGGGACTGGATTATTCTTCTCAAGCTGAGCTTGATTTTGTAATTGAAGATCGATCTTAGTTTGGAGTTTTTCTTGCTCAATATCTGCTGAGGTTAATTGACGACGTAGTGTTTCCGTTTCATTTTTGGCGTCATCAAATAACTCTTCCCGGCGCCGTAGATCATTTTGAAGATCACGAACATCTTTTTTCAAGAGAGTGACTTGTTGTGAGTTTTCTGATGCCTTTAATTTGGTCACATCAGCAAGCTCAGCTTTTGCCGCATCCAGGGCTTTTTCTAAACGGTCACGTTCAATATCTTGATGAGCTCGTATACGGCGAATTTTAGAAAGTTCACCTTGATGTTTATCTGAAATGTTTGCTTTGAGGTCTAATTCCTTGGATAATGTTGAGAGTTGGACTTCTAGGTCCGCAACCTGGTCTTCTCTACCGATAACATTAAATTCGTATTGTGTTTTGAACGTCTTAATATCGTCATGAAGGGCGAGCATTTCCCCTTTCATTGAATTATTTTGCCGCTTTGCAGTACTGAGTGTAATACGCAAGTCTTGAGCTTGGGAACGATAGGTTTCTGCCTGTTTACGGAATTCATCGCAATCGACGCGTAACGACTCTGCAGTTTTAGACGCTTCTAAAAATTCAGTTTGGCGTGCATCTACAGCTTCTGATAATTCTGATATTTTTTCGCGTAGGACTTTATTTTCTCTGCCTTCAACACTGAGAGCCGTTTTATTGCGCTCTAGAGCTAATGTGTGACGTTCAATATCTGTTTTTGATTGTTTGAGCGCGCGGTCATATTCATGAAGTGTTTTTGTCGCGGAAACTAATTTTACGCGAGATTGTTCGTATTGGACTGTTTTTTCATCAAGGCGTTCTTGGTGATTTTCAAGATCTGTGCTGATGAGGCTTAATTTACTTTTGCTGCCTTCAAGTTCGCTTTGAGCTGTGCGTAGCCGCGCTTTGAGGCGACGATTTTCAGGCTCCAAACGGTTTAAGACTGAAAAGTCGACTTCAGCCTTTTCAACTTGTCCCATCAAGCCTTCAACGCGCTGTAGGGCGCGGCGGTATAATTCTTCGCCGCCTTGTATGTCCGAACTAATTCGGGCGACGTCCATGCGCATTTGTTCCATGTTTAAGCGCTTTGAATCCGAGTGAGGCGCGTCGATTTGGAACGCGGACATGTCAACGTCTTCACCAGAGTCTTCTGAAAGGGGCTGTGATGTTAAGGCGTTTGTTTTTAAGGCTTCTTGTCTTGAAGGTTCTGGAGTTGGTTCATCTATAGGTGAAATATTGAGTTTTGACGTTAGGTCTTTGATTTGCTGGTCGAGATTTCGATTACTATCCATTTTAGCAATATCTTGCTTAATTTCCTCAGGAGTAGGTTTCATGGATTCTTTATCTTTTGATGTTTTGTTTTTTTTAAAAAAAGCCACTATAAATTCCCAAGGATCATCTCAATAATCTTACTGCGCTCGTTAAGCTGTCGGGGTTAATATAGTATTGATGTGAGTATATGAATTAGCTGGATGTTATGCATAAGGCTTAGCTCTAAAATAAAGAAGGCATGTAACGATTCAACCCTCTAAGAAAATGAGGTTGACGCGCCTTACGGGATATCTATTCAGTTACCAAAAAAACATGTACACAAGATAATTAGAAACTAAATAGAGATATTTATGACACTCGCTTTTACATTTCCAGGGCAAGGTAGCCAATCTATTGGCATGGGGCAGGCTCTTGCAGAGGCTTTCCCAAGTGCCAGAGCTGTCTTTGAAGAAGTCAATGACGCCTTGAACCAAAACCTTTCAAAACTGATGTGGGATGGTCCTATCGAGGACTTGACTTTGACGGCTAATACGCAGCCCGCTTTGATGGTTTGCGGCATTGCGGCGATGCAGGTGTTAAAAGAAGACTTTGGAATTGATGTTAGCGCCGCAAAATATGTCGCGGGTCATTCTTTGGGAGAATATACAGCGCTTTGCGCGGCGGGGTCTTTGAGCCTTGCTGATACGGCGCGTCTTTTGCGTATTCGGGGGAACGCGATGCAAGCTGCCGTGCCTGTTGGAGCCGGCGCGATGGCTGCGCTTTTAGGCGCGTCGGTTGCAGACGCTGAAGCCGCCGCTAAAGCAGGCCAAGCCAAAGGCATTTGCCAAATCGCCAATGATAATGCGACGGGGCAAATTGTGCTCTCCGGTGAGAAAGCCGCCGTTCAGGCTGCATGTGAGGCGGCCACTGACATGGGCGTTAAGAAAGCCATGATGCTAAATGTATCCGCGCCGTTCCATTGTGATATGATGGCCCCTGCCGCTGAGGCTATGCGCGAGGCGCTTACGGATGTAACATTTAGCGCCCCTGTTGTACCTGTTGTAAATAATGTTCAAGCGCGGCCAATTTCAGACGCTGACCAATTGCGCGCTGATTTGGTAGCGCAAGTGACAGGCCGTGTGCGCTGGCGCGAGTCTGTTGAATGGATGCACAGCGAAGGCTTAGAAACATTAGCGGAACCCGGCTGCGGGAAAGTTTTGACTGTTATGCTTAAACGCATTGTTAAAGGCATGAACGGAGTTGCGCTCAATACACCTGAAGGCCTAGAGGCCTTTGCAACCGAATTAAAAGGATAGATATAATGTTTAATCTTGAAGGAAAACATGCGCTTGTTACGGGCGCTACAGGCGGTCTTGGCGGCGCAATCGCAAAGTTATTACATGCTCAAGGCGCGCATGTGGCGCTCTCTGGGACACGGGCTGAGAAACTCGAATCTCTCGCGGCTGAATTAGGTGAGCGTACGTCTGTTGTGCCGTGTAACCTGTCGGACGGTGACGCAGTCGACGGGCTTCCTAAAGCCGCAGAGGCGGCGATGGGCGGGGCTGTCGATATTCTTGTCGCCAATGCGGGTATCACGCGCGATGGTCTGCTTATGCGGATGAAACAAGACGATTGGGATTTGGTTCAAAAAGTCAATCTTGAATCTTACTTCCGGCTCACCAAAGCGTGTTTACGCCCGATGATGAAGGCTCGCTGGGGACGAATTATTGGCATTACCTCTGTTGTCGGTGTTACGGGTAACCCCGGACAAACAAATTATGCGGCCTCTAAAGCGGGCATGATCGGGTTTTCAAAATCATTAGCTCAAGAAGTGGCTTCTCGCGGCGTGACTGTAAATTGCATTGCGCCTGGCTTTATCGCCTCGCCTATGACGGACGAACTTAATGATACGCAAAAAAACGCAATTTTGACGAAAATTCCTGCAGGTGCTTTGGGGGCAGGGACTGATATTGCTAATGCTGCCCTTTATCTAGCCTCGGATGAAGCCAGTTACGTGACGGGGCAAACCCTGCATGTAAATGGCGGTATGGCCATGATTTAAAAGGGTTTTAGAACACTAGTAACATTATTTTTATTGTGTTATCTGCCTCTTAGTCGCAAAAAGGGGTTGTTTTTCAGCTTTTACCGCTTACTTACAGCTCGCAACCGCCACAAAGTACCTGTGGCTATTAATAAGGAAAAACTATGTCAGATGTATTAGCTCGCGTTACAAAAATGGTCGTCGAGCATCTCGATGTGGAAGAAGCAAAAGTGACTGGAAACGCTCACTTCATTGATGATCTTGGAGCAGACAGCCTTGATAACGTTGAACTCGTTATGGCGTTCGAAGAGGAGTTCGATATCGAAATCCCTGACGATGCTGCTGAACACATTCAAACTGTTGGGGATGCTGTAAAGTTCATCTCTGAAAAAGTCGGTTAGGCCGACTTTACGCTATGCGGCGGGTTGTAGTTACAGGCTTGGGCCTCGTTACGCCCGTCGGATGCGGTGTTGATACCGCATGGAAAAATATACTCTCTGGTAAATCCGGAGCCTCCAAAATAGAACATTTTGACGTTAGTGACCTTGGATGTAAGGTGGCTGCTGTCATGCCGCGTGTTGATGGTAGAGCGGGCGGTTCGTCAGATATGGAAGGCGCTTTTGATCCTGATAAGGTTATGAGCGCGCGCGACGCGAAACGTGTTGATGATTTTATTCTGTACTCAGTCGCCGCTTCTGATGAAGCTTTAAAAGACGCCAATTGGAACCCTGCAGAAAAAGACGACCTTGAGGCGTGTGAGCGCACAGGCGTTATGTTTGGGTCTGGTATCGGGGGGCTACAAACGACCTATGATGCCTCAATCACATTACACGAAAAAGGTCCTCGCCGTCTGAGCCCTTTTGTTGTGCCGTCTATGTTGATAAATTTGACCTCAGGACAAATTTCAATCCGTAATGGATTTAAAGGCCCAAATCACTCTGTTGTCACAGCTTGCGCGACTGGCGCCCATGCGATTGGTGATGCCTCTCGTCTGATTGCTTTTGGCGATGCAGATGTGATGGTTGCGGGCGGCGGTGAAGCGGCGATTAACCGCCTTGGGATTGCGTGTTTTGTGGCCTGCCGCGCGATGACGACAGGATATAATGATACACCCGAAAAAGCCTCCCGTCCTTATGACAGTGGCCGTGATGGTTTCTTGATGGGCGAAGGCGCTGGCGCTGTTGTTCTCGAAGAATATGAACATGCCAAAGCGCGCGGCGCAAAAATATATGCCGAAGTTAAAGGCTATGGTTTGTCGGGTGATGCTTATCATATCACCAGCCCAGAGCCGAATGGCGATGGCGGGTACCGCGCTATGAAAGCCGCCCTGAAAAATTCAGGACTGGATGTGTCCGATATCGGCTATGTCAATGCTCACGGAACCTCAACCCCAATGGGTGATGAGATTGAAGTTAGGGCCGTTGAACGATTCCTTGGTGATCATGCGAAGAATGTAAAAATGTCTTCTACAAAGTCTAGTACAGGGCATTTGCTGGGCGCAGCAGGCGCGATTGAAGCTATCTTTTCAATCCTGGCTTTGCGCGATCAAATCGCGCCGCCAACATTAAATCTGGATGACCCGTCTGTTGAGACGTCAATGGACCTTGTCCCTCTCGAGGCTAAACCTTTTAAAGGTAATGCTGTTATGTCAAATTCATTTGGGTTTGGCGGAACCAATGCGGCTGTCATCTTTGGTAAAGTGACCTAATGGCGGAAAGTACACCGCCCAAAACCTTTAAATCCGAAGCGTCCAAAGCTGAAGCAAAAAAACCGGCCCAGACATCAATAGCCAGACGTGAAAAACGTACATTGGGATTGATTAGTTTTTTTGGGACTTTGACATTCATAGCTGGGGTTATTTTAGCGGCCTATGCGTTTATAAATTATAAGTATGAAGTAAAACCCAAAGGCGAGCCTATGGAGCTTGTCTTCGAAGTTCCCCGCGGGAGTGGTTTATCCTCTATCGCGGGAAGACTTGAAGAAGATGGCATTATAAAAAGCGGCTTCCTTTTTAAACTGGTCACAAAGCTGCGTGGTAATGAACGTAACTTCAAAGCGGGTGAATTCCTTGTTCAATCTCCGACGTCAATGCGTGAGGTCTATGATACACTGTCCGAAGGCAGAGCCGTTCTTTATCCCTTCACCGTTCCAGAAGGGCTGACATCAGCGCAAATTCTACGCAGCTTTGCAGCCCTAGAGACTATGGTTGATGACAATCCCGAGGTGCCAGGCGAAGGCACGTTACTTCCTGAGACGTATATGACGCCACGCGGCATGACGCGCTCAGCCCTTTTAGCAAAAATGCAAGGCGCGCAAACCGAGGCCATAGATGCCTTGTGGGAAACCCGTGACCCAGACTTGCCGATTAAGACCAAGGCAGAAGCTATAATTTTGGCATCTGTTGTTGAGAAAGAAACGGGTGTGACGAGCGAGCGCGATGTTGTGGCGGGTGTTTTCATAAATCGTCTGCGCAAGGGAATGCGGCTTCAATCTGACCCGACGATAATTTACGGGATTTCTAAAGGTGAAATTCTGCGAAATTCAAAAGGCAAACAACGCGGTATTCGGCGCTCTGAAATTGACAAACAGACGGAGTGGAATACGTATCAAATTGATGGCCTTCCCATAACCCCGATTTGCAATCCGGGGAAAGACGCGATAGCGGCTGTTCTACAGCCCGCCGATACGGAACATTTGTTTTTTGTTGCGGATGGGACTGGCGGACATGTTTTTGCTAAAACCAATCGTGAGCATGTTAATAATGTAAATAAGTGGCGTAAAATCGAGCGCCGAAAAAGAAAGAACTAGGGGACATCATGGCCAGTCCATCTTCACTAGACGACATGAAAGCCCAGCGCCGAGGCATTATGATTGTGCTCTCCTCACCCTCTGGCGCAGGAAAAACGACGCTAACGCGCAAGCTCCTGAAAGAGAACCCTGATATGGCTATGTCAGTGTCTGCGACTACGCGGGCTCCGAGAACGGGTGAAGAAGAAGGCATTGACTATTACTTTATAGGGAAGAATAAATTTGTTGAGATGGTCGATAACGATGCTTTTTTAGAGCATGCAAAAGTTTTCGATAATTTCTACGGAACGCCTCGCGCCCCCGTAGAGCAAGCCTTAAACGCGGGGCGCGATGTTGTTTTTGATATTGATTGGCAAGGCGCGCAACAGCTGACGCAAGCCGCGGGGGATGATCTGGTTAAAATATTCATTCTTCCGCCAAATATGCGTGAGCTTGAGAGCCGGCTTAAAAACCGCGCGCAAGACACAGATGAAGTTATTGCAAAACGCATGGCAAAGTCTGAGGCGGAAATTAGTCATTGGGCTGAATATGATTATGTTATCGTGAATGAAAATATCGACACGGCTATTGATGAGCTACGCACAATTGTTGCTGCGGAACGTATGCGCCGTGGCCGCCAACCTTGGATTAGCCATTTCGTGAAGGCGTTAACGAGCGGCGCTTAACCAAGATTTTTTATATTATTTCAAGAGATTTTTGTTAATTTTAAGAGATGATTGAAATTTTATACGCATTGATTTTAGGCTTTGCCTTAATTGGCAATGGTGTTTTAGCTGTGTCTGACACTGATAGAAAATGGGGCTTTCTGGCCATCGTACTGATTTTGGTACTGCCGTTGGCTCATATTTTTACGGCTCCTGAATCTATTGGTTCAGTTAAAGCCGTTATGATTAATTTTATTATGACATCCCTGACGACGCATTTAGGATATTTTCTAATAGGGTCAACGGCTGCTATATGTCTTGTACTTTATGAAGAAGGTACATTTGGTTGGATTTGGCGGCGTGTTCATCCTCAAAGCGCTCCAACAGAAAATATCAAGGCTGGCAATCGTGGGCATCAGATAACACAAAAAGGTCCAGCAATATCGGCTACTTTTATGGGCTCCTCTACAGGCATGTTTAATGTGCAGGGGTTAGATGTAAAAACGGTTGCTCTTATTAGGTTGGCCTTAGTCGCTTTTGCAAAGGTAGACCGCAGTGTTGTGCTTGGGATTGAAAGCAGTCTTAGATTAGGTGATAACCGCCGCTATAAAGCTTATCATAAGCTGGTAAGTGAGCATCAAAATCGGCGTCAAAACATTAAAGATATCGTACACCCTTATTGGCGTGAAATTAACGGTAATCATGCCTCAGCTAGACATATGTTTACCGCTTTGTGTCAGCTCGCCCGCGACACTCGAAATACAGACAAAAAAACAGTGAACCGCTTGATCAAAATTGGACAAGTATTAGGGCTATCGCCTGAAGATATGGGATTAGCTATTGGTCAAATGCGGGTTTGATTTAAAGCCAAGACAAGTTTTTGAAAATCTGCAACGCTCACAGTTTCGGGGCGTTTTTGTGGGTCAATATTACAGGCCCCTAACCAATCTGCTGGCGTTGTACTATATTTCTTAGCAATAGACTTTAACGAGACTCGAAGCATCTTTCGTCTTTGACCAAAGGCGGCCATTGTCACTTCGCCGAGTAATTTTAAATTCGTAAAACGCGCTTCAGGCGGCAAGGGGTCTAATACGACAACGGCTGAGTCGACTTTTGGTGGAGGGGTGAAATCTTTGGCCGGGACTTCAAAGGCAATGTGAGCGCTGCAAACACTTTGAGTTAATATAGCAAGGCGGCCATAAGCATCATCACCGGCGCTCGCAACAATGCGTTCCGCAACTTCTTTTTGAAACATCAATACGGCTTGGCTCCAAAAAAGTGGATCTGCGGTTAGCCAATTAATCAGCATTCTTGTCCCGACATTATAGGGCAGGTTGGAGATTATCTTTATCTCGCTATTGGCATTATCTTTGGCAAACTCTTCTGCAATGTGGACTTTAAGACCGTTGCCATTGAGAACGCGTAATTGTCCCGTCGCTTTTGCGATATCGTCAAGCGGGTGAAGGAAGCGCTCATCCATTTCAATCGCGAGAACATTACCGCCGTTTTGAATAATCGCGCGGGTGAGGCCGCCGGGGCCGGGGCCTATTTCCGCGACATTGACGTCTTTTAGCGGGGCGGCAAGCCGCGCTATTTTATCGGTTATGTTTAAATCGAGCAGGAAATGTTGCCCGAGGGTTTTATTGGCTCTGAGGCCGTGAATTTTCAGCGTGTCCTCAAGGCTTGGAAGATTATCTAGGGACATGGGTTTCCTTCAAGGAAATTTGAGCGGTTATTTGCGATGTCTCGCGCGAGTTTAATGGCGGCGATAAGGCTATCAGGACGGGCTTTATTTTGCCCTGCAATATTAAAGGCTGTGCCGTGATCAGGTGATGTTCTGACAATCGGTAGCCCTAAAGTAATATTCACGCCGCCGTGGAAGTCGAGCGTCTTTACGGGGATGAGGCCTTGATCATGGTACATCGCTAAAACCGCATCATAGCCTTCACGGGCTTCCGCGTGGAATAATGTATCTGCGGATTGCGCGTTTGTTATCTCAATGCCCTCACTGCGTAGAATTTTTGCAGCGGGGTTTATGATATCAATTTCTTCTCGTCCTAATGCGCCCCCTTCACCTGCATGGGGGTTAAGACCCGCGAGGCTTAGGCGCGGGGAGGGGACCCCGAAATCACAGCGTAGCGCGCCGTGCATAACGCGGGCATTTGTGAGAATCGCCTCTGATGATAATTGCGCCGCAGCGTCTTTTAAGGGCAAATGTACTGTGGCTAAACCAACGCGTAATCCGCCCCCAGATAACATCATGACGGGGCCGCGCGTATAAGGTGCGTCTGAATGAGCGGTAAGCTCTCCTAGATATTCAGTGTGGCCAGGAAACTTAAATCCAGCTTCATATAAGACGTCTTTGGCTATGGGGTTGGTTATGATTGCTGCAGCTTCCCCGCTCAAGGCCTTCGACACAGCTATTTCAATTGATTGCGTCACAGTATTGGCGTGTTCGGAAGATGGATGTCCCGCTTTGGCGGCGGCGCCCTCGAGAGGTAATATAGGGATGGCATTTCCAAAAACGCCTGTGACTTCGGATAAATCCTTGATGACATGGACTTTGCCGCCAGCCTGCCTAATCACCTCTGGCGGGGCGACAATAGCGAAGCTATAGTCTGAGTGGCCTTTTAAGGCTTGCCACGCCTTAATCGTTATCTCAGGTCCAATCCCTGAAGGGTCGCCTAGGGTTAAGAGAAGCGGGCTTAGAGGCACACCTTAACGGACAACGATAGTCGCCTTACGGCGAAGGTCACGTAAATGCCGTTTTGAAGCTTGCGCAAGTTGTTGATCTATAAGACGGTCTTCAACTTGATCACGCGTCGGTACATCAGCCCCAGAGGCTTCGCGCGAACAAACCATAATAGCTGCGGCGCCATCAGGGCGATCAATTGGTTCACTAATAGCGCCAACATCCGTACGTTCTAAAACACTTACGACATCTTCGGTGAGGTCACTACTTTTGATTTCGCCCATATCAGCAGAACTGACGCCTTCTAAACCTTCGATGTCACTTTTTAATGTTTCGCATGACGTGAGCGTCTCTTTGAGGCTAGCGAGTTGTGACTTTGAGGCTTCAAGGTCATCATTTTTCACGATGACTTGTTTTAACTTATATAAGGTATCTGACTCTGAAATTTTCTTATCTAAAAGAGCGACAACATAAACGCCGCCTGGAACTTTAATAGGCTTGGATAAGTTTCCAACTTCCATTTGCACAATAACTTGATCTATTTCAGGTCTGAGTTCGCCTTCTCTTATCCAGCCCATATCCCCGCCTTTTGCAGCTGTTGGAGAACTAGAGAACTGTTGTGCGAGTAAAGGGAAAGGCGCTCCGCCAGCGACTTGTTCAATCATGGCTTCTGCGCCTTGCATAGCGCCATCTATGCCTCCGATATCTGGCGAAGCCTCAATATATATTTCAGCGACACGATAATTTGGTTTCGAGGCATTTGCTGAAATACGGTTGAGGGTTTCGTCGATCTGTGCATCGGATATACGAATGCGTGAGCCGTATAAACCATTGATAATTCTCTGCCATGCTATCTCTGAGCGAACTTGATCACGCATTGTTTCGATTGATACCCCAACGGAGGCTAGACGTTGGACAACTTCATTTGGATCAAGACCGTTCCGCCCTATCAAGCGTGACACGGACTGATCAACTGATGCATCATCAATTGATTGATCATATTTTTCAGATTCTTGCATTTGGATATGCTCATCAACAAGGTTACGTAGAGCCTGTTGTTGCGCCCGCGCAATGCTTTTTTCATCGCGTTCGATGCCCGTCGTCGCGACCATAAAAAGTGTGCGTTGACGTAAGTCATGTGTTGTGACGATATCGTTGTTAACAACGGCTGAGATGCCGTGCGGACTTTGCGCCATAGCGACTTCAGTTGTAAGTCCAGTGGCAATTAATGTGGCAAGGGCGCTAAGATAAAATTGTTTTGTCATGTTAAACTTCATATCCATTTCTGTCCATATATAGCCTTATAGGCCAAAAGTGCAATTTGCTATTATTCTTTTACTATAGACTTAATTGTCTTTGGAGTATTAATTTTCAGTCAGGCTTTAATTCCTAGCCATCCTCAATTTTTGATAGGCATCCAATTCCGCATAAAAGCACTAAGAGAGGTATGGTCCATGCCGCGAGGAGCGTTGGTATAATCGCCGCTTCTCCAAAGGCGCTAATAAGGTTATCTGCAAAATAGACGATAAACCCTAAGACAGCCCCTGTTACAAGTAACCGTAAAGCGCCACCCTCGCGGTTCAGGCGCATGGAAACACTTGCCGCGATGATGGTCATTGCGATGAGGAGAATTGGTAAGGCTAAAAGCTTATTGAACCGCATTTTTAAACTAGCAGCTGAAAATCCCGCACTTTCAATTTTTTCAATTTCTCTTCGGATTTCCCAAAACGGAATAGCCGCCCTTTTTTCTGCTGTGTTTCTAATATCTTGAATTGTGATGGATGTTGGTAGTGAGACCGCAGTTTGTTCTTGCGTAAATTCACCCTCTGAATTTTCAATGACATTTTTGAGTTGCCAATAACCTTCCGTGACTAACCATGCTTCCTTTGCATCAAACCGACGTTCAAAAATGGCGGTTCCGTTTGAGTCATAATTAAAGATATAAAAAGTTGTATCAATAAGGCGGCGTTCCAATATGTTAGCGCTTTTAGCGTAGATAACGGTTTGGCCACTCTCATTTCCCTCTCGCAACCAAATGTTACTGTCTTTTGATTGGCTTTGTTTACCTGTATATTTTTGAATCAATACATCATGCGTATCCATAGCCTTTGACGCGAGAGGGTTTAAAGCAAGTGACCAAAAAACGCCAAAGAGTGCCGCGACAACAATGGCTGGCGCGAGGAACTTCCAAGCAGAAAGGCCTGAGGCTCTGAGAACAATTAATTCGCTTCTACGGTTGAGGTTATACAGTGTTGCCATGACGCCAAAAAGAATAACAAAAGGAACAGTTTGCTCTATTAGAGTCGGGGCCTTTAATAGCGTCAATATTAAAAGTACCCCAGGCCCGATATTGTCTTCTGGTCCTATACTACGCGAGCTCTCTACGAAATCGACGAGCATTATGATGCTCGTGACGATCAAAAATGCGAGAGCAATTCCAGAGACAACGCGTCTTACAAGGTAGCGGTTAAGGACTGAGAATATCATGGTTTGAGGAATGCAGGGTCTTGAAGTTTTAATGAGGTGGATTTTTTAAACATCTTTCTTATCCCTCTTACTTTTCGTTTTCCTAACAAAAATAAAGCGCAAATTACAATAACCGAGAGGGGTATGCCATATTGCGCCCAATTGATTAAGGGGGTGCCTTCTGCGGCTGAGGTTAGACCAAAACACGATAAACGGATAGTAAAGCCTATCGCGGCACAGACAGTTATGCGGCGACCATAGCCCAAACGTTGATGTTCCCCTCTTATCATAAAGCACAAGGCAAGCATGACCAGAGCAAGGTTATACAAGGGCGTAGCAAGGCGGGCATGGCCTTCAGCAGTTAATTTTTGTTGGAACTTTCGGCTAACAAACTCGCGTGGGTCTGGACGTAAAAGCTCGTTTAAATATCGGTCCGAAACTTTTAACCTTAAGACGGAATCAAATTTCATGATGTCCGATAAATCGATTTGATAATTATCAAAAGCGACGAGATCAAATGTTCCGTCAGGAAATTTTTGTTGAACATTTCCGTTCTTTAAGGTCAGAAAAGTCAAGTTTTCATTGCGGCTTAAAATACCGGATTGCGCCGTATGCATGGTTTCGACAGCATCATCGCGTTCATCGTAAATAAGAACGTCTTTCATTGCGCCGTCAGGTAAAATTTCTCTTGCATAAACTGTTAGGCCTTCAGTCGGCGTGACGAATTCTCCTGCAGTTACGAGTTGTGAGGCGACATCAGTTTTAACTTTGAGTATTTCCCCTCGCATTTCCCTGAAGGCATAAGGTTGAGCCCAAAGATTAAGGATTAAATGGGCGACCATCGCATAGACACCGAGCCGCATTAACGGGCTTGCTATTTGCCAGGGGCTAACACCTGCGGCTTTGGCAACAATAAGTTCACTATCTGTGTTTAATCTATTTAGTGCGTATAGCGCGGCCATAAATACAGCTAAGGGTAAGATAAGCGCAATAAGTTGTGGGAGTGCGAGGACCGTAATATACAGGAACGTGACCGCTGATTGACGGTTTTCAAAAATTAAGTCTAAGGTTTGCAGGCTCTGAGTGAGTAAGGCGAGTGACGCAAGAGCGGAGAGTGAAAAGAGTAAAGGCCAAAACGCTTGCGTTAAAAAATATCGCTGTAGAAGTGTCACAGCCCAATATCCTTTCGCTAATGCTTGTGTTGTTGCGCGTCGCTTTTGCACTTCTATTACGCTGTCGCTTAGTTTACCACCGCTAAGATATGAAATAACCACAACATAGAAAAAATTATCAGGAGCTTTCCGTGAAAGTAAGTTTTATCGCAGACAAACCCGTAACATCGGGCAGCGCCGTTATTCCAGTTAAGGCTGATTTGCAAACTGCTGGAGGCGCGGCCGATTACGTTGCAGCATCCAAAGGTCAATTTAAAGCCGCTGCTAATGCTGCAAAATTTGACGGTGAAGTGGGTAAAAGTTTTTCTATTTTTGCGCCAGCAGGGGCAACAATTTCTCGGCTTATGGCGTGGGGAATCGGCAAGGGCGATAATTTCGATGCGGAAATGTTTGGCGCAAAAATTACCAAGTCCCTTCTTATGAGCGGCGAGACGGATTTAACAATCCACATGGGCGGCCTTGGGTTTACGCCAGATCAGGCCGCACGGGCGGCTGTTGGCGCGCGCCTCGCGGCTTACCGTTTTGATACTTACCGCACAAAACTTCCTGCGCGTAAAAAACCAAGTTTGAAAACGCTTAACATTGCAGCTGATGATCCCGCTAAAGCCCGAGCGAGTTATAAAAATTACCATGGCCCTGTTTGCGATGGAACGATGATGGCGCGCGATTTAGTAAATGAGCCGCCGAATGTAATTTTTCCAAAAGCCTATGCGGCGCGTATTAAAAAACTTGAGACGCTAGGCCTCAAAGTCGAAATACTCGGCGAAAAACGCATGAAGACATTGGGCATGAATTCGCTTTTATGCGTTGGGCAGGGCTCTGCCCGCGAATCTCAAATGGTTATCATGACATGGAACGGCGGAAAAAAAGACGATAAACCGGTCTGTCTTATCGGCAAAGGTGTCACATTCGATACGGGTGGTATTTCACTGAAGCCCGGCGCGAATATGTGGGACATGAAAGGCGATATGGGCGGCTCTGCGGCTGTTGTTGGCGCGATGAGCGGGCTTGCGGCGCGTAAGGCCAAAGCTAACGTTGTGGGCATTGTTGGCCTCGTTGAAAACATGCCTGACGGTAACGCGGTTTTGCCCGGCGACATCATTACATCTATGTCAGGACAAACGATTGAAGTGCAAAATACGGATGCAGAAGGCCGATTAGTTCTCGCAGACTGTCTGCATTATGCATCGACCAAAATCAAACCTAAGGCGATGATTAATCTTGCAACATTGACTGGCGCTATTCTTGTAGCGCTAGGAACAGAGCGCGCAGGCGTTTTTTCAAATGATGATGAACTTGCGAAACAAATTTCAAATGCGTCTGATACAACCAGTGAGAAAACATGGCGCATGCCGATGGGACCTGAATATGACAAGCTTCTTGATAGTCCAAATGCCGACATGAAAAATATTGGTGGACGTCTTGCAGGTTCAGTTACCGCGGCGCAATTCCTACAGCGTTTTGTAGGCAAAGGTATTCCTTGGGCACATATTGACGTTGCAGGTACAGCGATGAAACCGTCTAACCGTCATGATCCGCGCGAGACAACATTTGGAACTGGCTTTGGTGCGAGATTGCTTAATCGCTGGGTTGCCGATAACTTTGAAGGATAGCTTTGAAAGGTAAGTTCGAAGACGTATGGAATATTGGTTTTATCATCTTGAATCTGCAACGGTTGAGGGCATCCTGCCCGGGCTTCTAGAAAAAACCCGTCAAAAAGGGTGGCGTGCCTTGGTGAAACTGCCCCAAGACAAACTTATTGCGATGGATGAATATCTATGGACTTACAAAGATGATAGTTTTTTGCCGCATGGACGGGATGATGAACCTCTTGCGGATTTACAACCTGTAACACTCAGTGCTTCAGCCGTTAATGCGCTAGGGCATCAAGCTGTGTTTCTTATTGGCGGGACTGATATTGAGAACATGGACGGCGTCGAGCGCTGTATGGTCATGATCAATGGCCGTTCACAAGATGATATTGTGAGAGAACGTAAACGTTGGAAAACTCTCAAAGATACGGAGGCAACGCTCGCATATTACCAACAGAACGAGCGCGGAGGCTGGGATAAGAAGGCCTAAACCTTTTTAATAAGCTTGGTTTAATAAGGTTGGTTATCTAAACTAAAGATACCCACCAATACCAGATAGAACAACAACAAGTAAAATAGCAAGTTGAGCCGCAATAAATCCGTATTCTGACCCTGATAAATCAGGTTGAGTATGAAGAAAATCTTTTAACATATTTCACTCCTTTAACCCTCTAAAGAGAGGGCAACTAATTGAAACTGCTTTCAAAATAAATTGAAGTAATGTTTCAAACCTAGGATTGGATATACGTTTGAAAGTTAAATATACCTTTACTAACGCGGCTGAAATTAAAATCAGGGTTAATTCTATCTAAATTTATTAGACTGCGCTTCCGCCTACTGTGAGGTTTTCAACATACAGGCTTGGTTGTCCCACGCCCACAGGAACACCTTGTCCCGCTTTACCGCAGACCCCGATACCAGGATCTAGGGCCATGTCATTTCCGACGTGACGAATTTGCGTAAGGACAGTCGGGCCATCGCCAATGAGCGTTACGCCTTTAAGCGGCTCTTCGACTTTGCCGTTTCTGACGCGGTAGGCTTCGGTGCACTGGAAGACGAATTTACCGCTTGTAATGTCAACCTGACCTCCGCCAAAATTAGTGGCGTAAACGCCATCTTTTAATTCGGCGAGCATTTGAGCTGGCTCAGCTTGACCGCCAAGCATAAATGTATTTGTCATGCGCGGCATTGGCGCATGGGCAAAACTCTCGCGCCGCCCATTCCCTGTTGCGGGAACACCCAAAAGCCGCGCGTTCATGCGGTCTTGCATAAAGCCCGTGAGAATACCGTCTTCGATCAGCGTGGTACGTTCCGTTGGCGTGCCTTCATCGTCAATCGTTAAAGATCCGCGCATGCCATGTAATGTGCCATCATCGACAATTGTGACGCCTTTGGCGGCGACGCGTTCGCCAAGCTTACCCGCAAATGCGCTTGTGCCTTTACGAATAAAATCGCCTTCAAGTCCGTGGCCCATGGCTTCGTGAAGTAAAACGCCGGGCCAGCCGGGCCCAAGAACAACATCCATTTGACCTGCGGGGGCAGGAACAGCTTCGAGATTGACTTTGGCGCCGCGCAACGCTTCTTGCGCTAAAGGTTTCCAAAAAGCGGGGTCTATGTAGCTGTCATAGCTTTGACGCCCGCCTGCGCCAGCGTATCCGTTTTCACGGCGCCCATCTTTTTCAGCTGTGATTGAGATGTTAAGGCGAACAAGTGGACGGATATCATCATAACGCTCTCCGCCAGCGCGTAGTATTGAGATTGCGCGCCGCGATCCGCTTATTGTGACACTGACTTGGACCACAGAGCTATCAAGGGCGCGGCAATAGGCATCGATTTCTTGTAATAATTCGACTTTAACCGCGAAGCCCGGATTGGCGATAGGGTCAATGTCTGGATAAAGTTGACTGTTGGTGCGTTTTGGGGACAGGGAAGCGGTGCCGTTATATCCGTCTTTGGCCATAATTACTGCGCTGGCGGCCCGCGCCATAGCGGCAGGGGTTAATTCTGTACCTTGCGCAAAGCCGGATGTTTCGCCAGCGACACAGCGCAGGCCAAAGCCGCGGGATGTGTCAAAACTAGCATTTCTGAGGCGTCCATCATCAAATGTCAGGCCTTCAGACGCGCTGCGCTCAATAAAAAGTTCGCCGTCATCGGCGTTGTTCATAACGTCATTGACGTGAGTTTGTGCGACCTCTGCCGTGAGGTCACAGTCTTGGAAGACGAAATCAGAGCTGTTTGTCTGTGTATTTGAAGGCATAAGAGGGCGCTTTTTGCAATTGAATGCTTTATCTAAGGCTGTCTGAGGGATAGACAAGCCCCAATGCGACAATCCGCCCGACGAATCACGCCTGATTTTCGCGCATGGGTTCGCTATAGAGCCGTATGTATACCAAGGCATGAGTCTGCCTGATGATTGAAAGAGATTTGTTATGGGTGTGAAACGCCTAACTTTAGCCGCATCTACCGCGTTCTTCGCGATGAGTTCAGCGGCATTTGCCAATAAACCCACAGATGGTGGTTACTGGCTTCAAGACGCTGCGACGCCTGTTATGATTGAGCTGACAAAGCTTCATAATTTTGTGTTTTGGATTATCACGGGGATTACATTGTTCGTGACAGTCTTGATGGCCTATATTATGTTCCGCTTCAGTGAGAAACGTAACCCTGTCCCGTCAAAGACAACACATAATACTATGATTGAAGTTGTCTGGACGATCGTGCCGATTGTTATTCTTCTTGTTATGGTCGTGCCGTCAATGAAACTTCTTTATTTACAGGACGCACTGCCTGAGACTGAAATGACAATCAAGGTGACGGGCAATACGTGGAACTGGGAATATTCATATCCTGACTTTGAAGATCAAGTTGAGTCCTACATCTCTAACCCACTAGAGAAAGAAGACGCAGGCGATTTATATCTTCTAAAAACAGATGCTGCGCTTGTAGTGCCTGTTGATACGAAGATTAAAGTTCTGATTACATCGTCTAATAATTTACATGCGTTCGCCGTTCCTGCCTTTGGCGTGAAAATGGATGCTGTACCGGGCCGTATTAACGAAACATGGTTCGAAGTCCTGCCGGGTAAAGAGGGCACTTACTTTGGACAGTGTTCAGAAATTTGCGGCGTCAATCACTATAAAATGCCAATCGAAGTTGAAGTTGTGAGCAAAGACGCTTTCAAACGATGGGTTGCTAATGGCGGCGCTTTTACAAAAAGCGCAGCGCTAGGCGGCGGCTCAGTCACTGCGGCTCAGAAATAGGAAAATATCATGGTAGCTACTCCTATAAAAACTGGCGGTTACGGATCGCATGACGAACATGACGATAAGCCGGGCTTTTTTGCGCGTTGGTTCTATTCAACAAACCACAAAGACATTGGTACACTTTATCTGATTTTTGGTATTATCGCGGGTCTTGTTGGCGGATATTTATCCTTCATGATGCGTATGGAACTGGCCGAGCCTGGTATTCAGTTCTTTGAAAATGGTCATCAGTATAATGTATTCGCCTCTATGCATGGTCTTATCATGATCTTTTTCATGGTTATGCCGGCTGTTATTGGCGGCTTTGGCAACTGGTTTGTCCCGATTATGATTGGCGCGCCAGATATGGCCTTCCCGCGAATGAATAACCTGTCTTTCTGGCTCCTACCTGTAGCATTTATCTGTCTATTGGTTAGCTTTGCTGTTCCAGGCAGTGCGTCTGGCCTTGGGTTTGGCGGTGGTTGGGTGATGTATCCTCCACTTTCGACGACCGGCTCCCCCGGACCTGCTTTTGATTTTATTATTATCGGTCTTTTAGCAGCGGGTTTCTCGTCAATCTTTGGCGCGATTAACTTCATTACGACAATTTTGAACATGCGCGCACCAGGCATGACAATGCATAAGATGCCACTATTTGCGTGGTCTGTACTTGTGACAGCGTTTTTGCTTTTATTGGCTCTGCCTGTTCTAGCGGCCTCGCTCTTTATGTTGTTCACGGACCGTATTGCTGGCGGTACAGGGTTCTTTGATCCCGCGCGCGGGGGCGACCCTGAAATGTTCCAGCATTTGTTCTGGTTCTTTGGTCATCCTGAAGTTTACATCATGATCTTGCCTGCTTTTGGTATTGTCTCTCATGTTATTTCTACATTCTCTAAGAAACCAATCTTTGGTTATCTTGGAATGGCTTACGCGATGGTTGCGATTGGCGTCGTTGGCTTCGTTGTTTGGGCCCATCACATGTATACAGTAGGTATGGATGTTGATCTGAAAGCTTACTTCTTAGCGGCAACCCTTGTGATTGCAGTGCCTACAGGCGTTAAAATCTTCTCATGGCTTGCGACGATGTGGGGCGGCTCTTTACGCTTCACTATTCCGATGCAGTGGGCACTTGCCTTTATCTTCCTCTTTGTTGTTGGCGGCGTGACGGGTGTTATGCTGGCAAATGCGGGTGTTGATGTGGCTCTGCATGACACATATTATGTCGTTGCTCATTTCCATTATGTTCTCTCTATGGGCGCTGTCTTTGGCATCTTCTGTGGGTTTTATTATTGGTTCGGTAAAATGTCTGGTTATCTTTATAACAAGTACATTGCCGCGATACATTTTTGGCTCTTCTTTATCGGCGTGAATGTTATTTTCTTCCCGCAGCATTTCTTAGGTCTAAACGGTATGCCGCGTCGTTATATCGACTACCCTGAAGAGTTTGAAAAATGGAACCAAGTTTCATCTTTCGGGGCTTATATTACGCTCGCGGGCGTCTTCTTCTTCCTCGTTATGCTTGTTGAAGCGTTTATTCGTAAGCGTCCTGCCGGTGACAACCAGTGGGGTGAAGGCGCGACTACTCTTGAGTGGACACTTGCGTCACCACCTCCGTTCCATATTTTCAATACGCTTCCACGTATTGAGGACAATGACGACGGGCACTAGTGACTACCACGCCTCATGATATGAATTTGGAGGCTGCATCTTCGGATGCGGCCTTCACTAATTTGGGTGTGGGGCCATCTGGATTGAGTCTCGCTGAGCCATCAGACTTTTTTGCGCTCATGAAGCCTCGGGTGATGAGCCTCGTTGTCTTTACCGCTTGGGCTGG
>JALZWM010000143.1 GCA_023300105.1 Hellea sp. | reverse complement strand
AGCCGAAATCGGGCGCAGGCCAATGGCTTTTAGCTGATCTTGTAACCACTGCGGAGACGGGCCGTTCTTCACGCCTTTAACAACGCGGCCGACAAAGGCAGGACACGCCTCAGGCACATCTGTTTTAATCGTGACGGGGCAGGGGAAGCTGCCTTTGATATTTTCAATCGGTTTTGTCTTTAACGTGCCAAGGCCAACAGCGGCAAGGTCACGGGCAATACTATCCACGCCGAGCCAATCAGGACGGTTAGGCGTGACTTCAAAATCAATGACAGGGTCGTTAAGACCAAGGGCGTCCGCAAGCGGCGTGCCCATATCAAGCGCGCTATCCAAATCCATAATGCCGTCAGAGTCTTCGCCGAGGTCAAGCTCACTGCCTGAACACATCATACCAGAGGACTCAACGCCGCGAATTTTGCGGGGCTTTTTATCAAGGCTGAAATCAGCGCCCGGAATATAAGCGCCCATCGGGGCGTAAGCGACAGTCATATCGGCCTTTGCATTAGGCGCGCCGCAGACAATCGTTTTGACGCCGTCGCGGGTATCAACCGTGCAGACTTTTAATTTGTCCGCGTCAGGATGCTTTTCAGCGGTCAGGACTTTGGCGATAGAAAATGCCGAGAGCTTTTCAGCCGGATTTTCGACCTCTTCAACTTCGAGACCCGCAAGCGTCATCGCTTCGACAACTTGGTCAATCGTGGCATCTGTTTCGAGATGCTCTTTTAGCCATGAGAGTGTGAATTTCATTATGAAAGCCCCGTCGCAAGGTTCGCTTGTAGCAGCGGGTTAAAACCGTAATGAGCGAGCCATCTTGAATCTCCTGCGAACATATCGCGTAGGTCTGGCATGCCGTATTTTAGCATGGCGAGGCGGTCCACGCCCATGCCAAAGGCGAAGCCTTGATATTCATCTGGGTCAACACCGCAGGCGCGCAGCACATTAGGATGCACCATGCCGCAGCCGAGAATTTCCATCCACTTTTCGCCTTGGCCAATCTTAATAGCGCTGCCAACACGTTCATAGCGCACATCCATTTCGGCGGAGGGTTCCGTGAAGGGGAAATGATGCGGGCGGAACTGTACGTCCACATCTGTTTCAAAAAAGGCGCTGACGAAATCCATCAGCACGCCTTTGAGGTGGCCCATGTGAATGCCTTTATCAATCACCAAGCCTTCGACTTGGTGGAACATCGGCGTATGGGTTTGGTCACTATCGCAACGATAAGTGCGGCCCGGCGCGATAATGCGGATAGGCGGCTTCTCATTTATCATCGTGCGGATTTGAACGGGGGATGTGTGCGTGCGTAGAACTTTCTTTTCCTCACCTTCGGGAGCCGTCATAAAAAACGTATCATGCATATCGCGCGCGGGGTGACCCTTAGGAAAGTTCAGCGCGGTGAAGTTATGAAAGTCATCTTCAATGTCTGGCCCTTCGGCGACAGAGAAGCCCATATCGGAAAAGATAACGGCCATTTCTTCCATGACTTGCTGAACGGGATGAAGCGTGCCTGCGGGAGCGCCAACAGGCAAAGACATATCCATTGTCTCGCTAGAAAGCGCCGCGTCGAGGGCCGCATTTTCGAGCGTTTCTTTTTTAGATTCGATGAGGGCGCCGAGCTCTTTTTTAAGCCCGTTCAGCGCAGGGCCCATGACTTTCTTTTCGTCAATTGACATCTTGCCGAGGCCTTGCATCATCTGGCTGACTTCACCTTTTTTACCAAGGGCTGCCACGCGGATATCGTCCAGCGCGCGAAGCTCGCTCGCCTGCGCAATTTGGGCGGCAAATTTTTCTTTGACTGAAGCAATATCGCTCATGTTCTGTATCCGTATAATGCGGTTTGAATGTGAGGTCTTTTACTCTGCTTGCGCCCTAGGTCAACAGGTGAGGTCAACAGGTGTGGTCAACATGGGGAAGGAAGCACAGAGGCGCGCGATGATTAACCCGTTTGGGTTTGCGAGGGTTTGGCATTTGTAAATTCATCAATGCCTCTGAGTTTACGTTTTGCCTTATCAAACGTCTTCTTGCCGTTGGGGACTTTGATGTTTGGGTCTATAGGTTCAGCTTCGATTTTTTCGGGTCGTTTACGGAAGATACTATCTTCATGCGTAATCGGATCAAAACCAAAATTGATATGGTTGAGTGTTTCGCCTGACCCTAGCAATAAATATCCGAGGGGTTTCACTAAGCCTGAAAGCCCACGCAAAACCCGCACTTGGGCTGGTGATGAATAATGGGGCAGAGAATTTCGGAACAGAACAACGTGAAAATCACCTAATTGATCAAGGTTTGATAAGAGATGTGTCTCTTCAAATGTGACCTTGTTTTTAAGGTCTGGCTTGATAGTCCAATCTTCATTTTCTTTGTTAAAATAGGTAATTAAATCTTGAATAGGTAGGCCGCGTTGGACATCGAAATGCGAGTAACGCCCGACTTTTGCGCGGTCTAAAGCAGAAGAAGGATAATCGACACCGACAATCTCAAAATTCAAATTAGGATATTCTTCTTTGGTTTTATCTAAAGCCATCGCAATGCTATAGGGCTCCTGTCCGCTGGAACAGCCAAAAGATAATATGCGAATAGTTCCATTTTTATGGATAGGTTGAAGTTGCGGTATGATGACATCGTAAAGTTTATTGAAGCTCGGAAGATCTGTATTAAAATGTGTGTCGCGTTCAAGAAGACTAGACACAACTTGCACCGCAAGGCGGCTCTGACCTGTCTTGAACAACTCTTCGATCATCTCTTTGAGCGTATCAAAGCCTTCGGTGCGCGCGAGGCTAGAGAGCCGTGTTTCAATTAAAAAGGCATGGTCTGTCCCGAGCTTAACCCCAGCAAGTTCTAAGGTTAGCTGCTTTAAAGCTTCATAATAACTTGGTGTGAGCGAGAGGACCGCACTCATTTTATATCAGTCCAGCCTGCTGAAATTTAGATTCGATTATATCAGAATCGAAAGGCTTCATAATATATTCGTCAGCGCCAGCTTCTAAGGCTTGAGTGATTTTTAAAACGTCCCGCTCCGCCGTGCAGAACACCACAACGGGTAATTTTCCTTCAGGGTCTTGTCGGAGCTCTTTCAGAAAATCGAGACCGTCCATAACGGGCATATTCCAGTCGAGCAAAATGGCATCCGGCATATCTATCCGGCATTTATCAATGGCGTCTTGGCCATTTTCGGCTTCTGACGTTTCAAATTTTAAATCTTTTAAAATACGTGATGCCACGCGGCGTATCATACGGCTATCATCTACAACGAGACATGTTGTCATGTTCCGACCTCCTGAAGGTGCGCCGCGCTTAAATTAGGTGTTTGTTCTAGGCAGATGGTTTCGCCTTCACACAAGACTGAAATGTTTAATCCATTTGGCCCTTGTTGCGCTGACACATCAATGTGTCCACTGCGAGGGAGGCCGTCTTTTTGTCTTTGTTGGGGTGTTGCAATCTTATTGCGCACGAGGCGTTCGACGATTTTATCCAATTCGGTGCGCACTTCTTCTGCCTGACTGTCTTCGATTAAGAGCTGATCAGCGGCATAGGAAATGCTAATCGACTTTCCTTGACCGCGGGCATTTCTTAAGGCCGCGTCAGTGATGTCAGGCATTAAACTTTCGAAGCTGACTTGCAGCGTTCTCTTATTATGCGTGTTTTCATCTGATGTGTTCGTATCAACTATTTCTAATAGCGTTTCAGCCTTCAAATTTAGCAATTGCTCGAGCGAGGTTTTTTGGTTCTGAGCAAATGGCAACAAGCTTGTAAGCGTGCTTTTCGCCTTATTATAGTTTTCTTGAAGACTTATGGTTTTCGCCGTTGTTTTAACAGGCTGGGTTTTAACAGGCTGGGTTTTAACAGGCTGTGTCTTAACGGAGGCAGTCTTCACAGAAGGTGTCTTAACAACGGCTGTCTTACCAACCGTCGCCTTAGAGCCTGTTACAGCGGGAGTCATAATTTCATCAATACCGCCATTGTACTGTACGATTAGCTTATAAAGCACCATTAAACGCCCGTCGATTTTAGGCTGTTTATGGTGGTTTTGATAACTCTCGAGAACGGCATGAGCTGCGCGGTAAATGCCGCGCGCTTGCATCTTTTTAGCTTCAATTTGAATGTTCAGTAAAGTCTTCGTTGCCTGCGCAGAATCCAGACGTAAATCCGATAAAAGCGTGTCCATATCAGCAAAGGCTGAGATGGCAAATGCTCGGGCTTGATCTAAATCATCACCAAGATGTGTCACAAGAGGCTTCATTGGGCGGTGCTCGACTGAGTTTAACAGGTATGAACACACTGCCCAAAAAGAGTTAAGAGGGTATAAAGTTCTGGGCTTTTTGGAGGTTTATACGGAGATAACGGGGATTTTCGCCGAAAATACGACGGTTTCTTCCTCAATCGAAGATGAGAGAGTGCCCTTTAATTCCCGCGTTAACATACCCGTATAAAAGGGTTGAATTGTTCGCCCGTCAAACCCGTCTTCGGGAGCCTTACCCGCGAGTGTTTTTTCAATCTCAGGAGCGAGCCGCGATTTTAGTCCTGTCGCAGATAAATTTATGTCAGTTTCTGCGTCAGTCTCTGTCACGCTGATTGTGATATCTCCGCCGCGCGGCACAGATTGAACTGAGAGCATCATGAGATTTAACAAAATACGGGCACAGTTTTTATCGATACCATCCGCTTTGATGTTCCAATGCAGCGCGGCTTTACCTTCGCCGTACATGCCTGTGATTAAAGACTTCACCTCTTCTACCGCCATCTTGCCGGCGGTTGATCCGCCCGCGCCAAGGGCCAGTCTTAGAAAGCGAAGCTTTGCGCCGGCTTGGCGTGACGAAGTCCGTACCAAATCCATCGCGTCAGGGTGCATGTCTATATTTGTTTCATCGTCCAGCACTTCTAGTGCTGTGCCGAGCGCGCCAACAGGACTAATGAGGTCATGGCAGATACGCGCACAGAGGAGCGCGGCGAGACTTGTGGGCGTAAGTTTAGCGACAGTGGAAGACATAAGTGACTCGTGCAAAATTCTGTAATTGATATCATCAAGTGATTTGCAACTATAATAAGCAAAAATGCTCGGCTGGATAGCTTTCAATTCAGCTCCAAACGGTCAAATAAGCTATAAGCAAAAACTAACACATGTATTAACTGTGAAAATTTACCGCATCACTATGTTGCGAACTGACTTGCTCATACGTCTGGCGGCGTTATATTATTTATAAATTAAGGAAAATTGCTATGAAACTTTCAACTGATATTTCCGCTGTTGTTACTGGCGGCGCTTCTGGACTTGGCGAGGCCACAGCGCGCGGCCTTGCAGAAAAAGGAGTTAAAGTTGGCATCTTCGATATGAATGAAGAGCGCGGCCTTATGGTTGCCAAGGAGATTGGCGGCGTTTTCGCAAAAGTAAATGTTGCCGATAACGCAAGCGTCGATGCGGGTTTCGAAACCGTTCGCGCCGTAAACGGTCAAGAGCGCATTATGGTCAATTGCGCGGGTATTGGCGGGGCTGAAAAAACAGTTGCGCGTAAACGCGACACGGGCGCAATCGTCGCCCATGATGTTGAACGTTATATTCGTGTTATCAATATCAACCTTATCGGTTCCTTTCTGTGCGCGTCAAAATCAGCCGCAGGCATGATGACGATTGAACCAACAGAGCCAGATGGCGAGCGCGGTGTTATTATCAACACGGCCTCTGTTGCGGCGCAAGACGGCCAAATTGGTCAAGTGGCTTATAGCTCTTCCAAAGGCGGTATTTTAGCCATGGCCCTGCCGATGGCACGTGACCTTGCCCGCGAAGGCATCCGCGTCAATACAATCCTACCAGGGTTTTATGAAACGCCAATTTATAAACAGATGAAGGATAATGTGAAAGACGCGCTACGCGGTCATGTTCAATTCCCTGTCCGTTTTGGCCATCCTCAAGAATATGCCCAAGTCGTCGAATTCATGTGCGAGCATCGCTATATAAACGCCGAGTATATTCGTACGGATGCAGGCGCAAGAATGCCGCCCCGCTAATTCAAGGTGCTAATTCATGGTGCTATTTAAGGCGCTTATTCAAGATGCTAATTTAAGACGTTAGTCTCTCGCGGTTTAATCTCTCGCGTTATTGAAAACCGCTGATTGCACGAGGCTCACGATGTTGGACCGCACACGGCTATAGGCGCACTATGCATGTTAAAGTTTTTCCGTTGACAAAAGTTTGTCATTGACTAAATTACTATGCATGGACAAGCGCTCTCAAAACAAAGAACTTAGACGGCGTCGAATTTTATTCGAAGCGAGAAAGCAAATTGCGGCTGGAAATTTTCACACACTCACGACACGAGGACTCGCTGCGGCGGCCGATGTTTCACAACCGACGCTATACAATTTAATTGGAACAAAATCTGACATAATTAAATTATTGGTCAAAGAGTCCCTCGATAGAATATTTAACCGAATTTCTCTGGTTCCAACGTCAGATCCCTTAGACGCGATAGAGGCCGTGATTATCGGCTCGGTGGCGCTTTATTCTGAAGACGAGACATATTACCGTGCTGGGGCCATTGCGAGTGATCAGCTCTTAGGGCCCATTTCTGCCAATCCCGACACTCAAGACCTGCTAAAACACACACTCGCTGTGCAAGCTGTTGGCATGGTAAAACCTGTAGTTAGCGAGGCTATCAAAGAAGGCCTTCTCCAAGGACGTTTATCAAGTGATGTGATATCAGAGCAACTTTATAGCTGTTATCGTAGTATTCACCGAGATTGGGTTTACGAGCTTATCTCTATTGATAGCTTTAGAACACGTGCTTTACGCGCGTTCTATATTACCCTTGCAGCTGATGCGACGCTGCCCTTTAGAATGGAAATTGAAAAACGACTATTTTCACTGCCAGAATTCTTCAATGAAGCCTTCAATATGGATGTTCAAGATGCCCGTCAAAAATAGTCCAACAGATTACATAGAAAAAACTCTCAAAACCATCTTCTTTTTAGGCCCTTTGATTTTTGCCTTTGGTTTTTTGACACCCCTCATTGCGCAATCAATTACTGCCAGTGGGTGGACGCCGCCATTGGGGTTATCCCCCCTTACCTTTGGGTTTGCTATCGCGGGCCCTTTAGGATTACTAGCCCAAATTAGAGGGAGATGGGTATGACTGAGTCAGCAAACTTATCACATATGTCAAACGCCGAACTTTTTCGGCTAGAGCGCAAAATTGCAAGTTACCATATTGGGCATTTCCCTTGGTTGATGGTGATATGGTCATTGACGAATTTTACCGTCTGGTTGTCGCTTTGGCCGCTAGTCTTTCTTGGTATAATACCGCTGTGGCTAGGGTTTATTATTGCTGTAATAAACATCTCCCTCTCTTACCTGCCAAGTCATGACGCGCAGCATTCGATTATCGCGAAGCCTGGCCAAAAGTACCGCTGGCTGAATGAGCTTGTTGGATGGGTCGGATCTATCCCTCTTACAACGCCCTATCCTGTCCTGAAGGCCACACACTTGGAGCATCATAAGCATGCCAATGACCCCGCTTTAGATCCAGATCATTATGTTACAGCAACGGGTCCATTGGGCGCAGTTTGGGGAATTATTAAAGCACGGCAGCCTCGCGCTGAGGGTCAAGCCTCGCGATATATCGAAACCCTAGAGCGCATAGGCCGAACTGATCTCGTCTTCTTGGCGGCATTTTGTACTTTAATATTTTATAGCTTCATAATGACAATGGCATGGTTCGGATTTGCCCTTGAGGTTGCTTTGCTATGGTGGTTGCCAGCGCATATCGCATCGACCTATTTATCATTTTTCTTATCTTGGGCACCGCATCATCCCGGAGATAAAATTGGACGTTATCGAGATACGAGAGCGTTTAAGTCTGTGCTTGGTAATATTGCTTCAATGGGAATGCAGTATCATATAGTCCACCACTTACATCCGCGTATTTCGCTTAATAGAACGCCGCAAGCATTTCGGGAGCTACGCCCAATCTTAGAGGCACGCGGGTGCGACCTTCACAATATGTAGACGTTTGAATAATAAGGCGCAGAACATATTCGCACGGATGCAGGCTGCAAGAATGCCGCCGCGCTAATTGAGACGCTAATTGAGACGTTGATTGGACACCAATGTCTAGGACGCTCACGAACACCTGCTTTGACGGCATAAGTTGATATTACTACATCGAATCCATAATGCATTGTTGTTCCATGTTTAATATGGGAAGGTAATTTATGTTGCGAACCTTAATTATTATTCCGTTCCTCTATCTTTCTGGATGCTTTGATTTAAGCGAAGTAAAGATTGGCCCCAATAACCTCGATAGTAAAAATTATACAAGCTGCGCGGTATTACATGATTACCTTGTGGAAAGAAGGCGTACATCTGAAGAACCAAAAACCATCGTAACTGATAGTGATTTAAAGACTTTTCATTATGTTGCCCCAACTCCGATATGGAATGGAGTAATGTGGAGAAAAAACAGCCCAGACACAGCAAGAAAAGCCTTAATTGAGTTAAGGCCTATTATTGAAACACGCATTGACGTTACAATAGCGGACAGCACCTTCAAAGCATATGCGACGGTTCAAGAAGATATATTTGAACCTGCGAAATGTAGCCTACCACCATATATTTATAATAAAAATGATGGCATGGAAATTGTGAATACTCGAGCGAAGCATAATAAAAAACTAAACCAGAACTTTGTACAGACTCGTGATGAGCGCCTCGAACATGATAAAAATTTTAATAGGAAAGAATTAAAATCTCTTCGAAAGGACATTTACCAGAACCGTAAACCGTATATGCAGCGTGAATTTAGCCGGATAGGTATAAATCAGAAAGACAAGCAAGCATTTTTCTACACTGAGTATTATTGCGGAAGGGAATGTGCCGGCGGAGAGTACGTTCTGATGGAATTAATTGAGGGAATATGGAAAATGACTGCTCGGTACGAACAATGGGTTTCCTGACTGCATTTATTCTAAAGCAATTATCTCGATAAATGCGAGTGTCCTTAATTGGGCGATTTTAAGTCGCTCACACATGCTCCAGTAGACATAAAGGTATGTCATCACAGGGTCTGATCTTTTCAGTTTGACCTTTGAAATCACCAAAACAGATTCTACAGTGATATGAACGGCAACAGAAGACCTGCAACATCATGAATAAAGAGTTCAATCGTTTTTTAGCCCGTCTGGAAGAAGATCTGGAGCATATCAAAATCGGCTCTCAAGAGTTTTCGAGCTCAGAGCTCTATATTTCTGATCCCATGGACCAAGCCCAACTTCCTATTTCCGAGTTCATTGTGCCGGGGTGCTATCCTCTCTATGTAGTTCGAAAAAATTGGGCTCATAACAGTAAAACCGCCCCTTCGCCTTATAATGCTAGATTTGAAGTCTGGTTCAGTGATGCCAAACCAACCCAATGGGAACAATTGATCAACGAGGGCGATGATGTATATGATGAATTCAGCGCTGAATTTGGGTTCATGGCCTTCCTCGACAAACCGCTTATGAACAGCCTGGCCCCGATTAACGAAGAGGGTGAACTCTTTGACAAATATCTATCTCATCAGGCTTTCAACAATCATACGTCGCTGCCTTATGCCGAAGTTAAGTTAGATGAGGGTCATCGCTTTTTTGTCGTGGAATCAGGTAGAGGCAACGGCATGTATTGCGCCTTTGCTGGCCGTGATAATTCAGGGAACCTTTTACGCATTAGTGTGGATTTTGAAATGTAACGAGTTGCAGTTTGAGTCAGGTATGTTGAACAGGCATTCTAACAAATATTGACGTCTTTTGTGCTCCCTCAGTAGAAATAACCTGAGTGTCCTATTTTGCGGACTTATGTATCAAACGCAGGTGCGTTTGCTACATAAGTCCGCTATTTTGAGCGTTTAAAGACACTCAATTTATGTTCCTATGCCGTGGCCTTATCCGACTAAAATCGATTCATCCTAATTGTATTGGGAATCGATTTTTAAGCTGCACCTAATGTCTCCTAAGCCGCTAAGACGACAGAGTTGGAGGCTTTTTTGAGTATTCCAGCTCCCTCATTTTCCCGCAATCCTCAGGAATAAAGCCTCTAAACCCCCGCTCTACTGCGTATTTTAAAAACTTAATCCTCACAGTCAAAACTGGAGGTATGTTGCAGACTGGTTTTTAACGCGGAGTAGACGACACCATGACGAGACATATTCACATCAACACAGAGAAAGCCTGCACCCCGCGCCCCATGGTGTCTGTTAGTGTAGCGACTTCTGTTAGTGAAGTGTCTGGTGGGATATTGGCTTATCTGGGCTGGGTGCAATTATGGCTGTCCTGCGTAACTGAAAATTTTCATGACAACATCGCGCAAAGTTTCGGGCGAGGTTTTGCCTATCTTCGCGCATTTGAGGCCAAGGCCCTGCAAGACGCGGCCGATATTGCAGCCGATATCGCGTCAGGCAAAACCCGCGCCCCTGCGCTCATCCCCGAATCTGCCCGCGCCCCCGAAGCGCCTAAAATTATGCTGGGTCGGAGTACCAAGCGTATGCTTGCGCGCGGCTTGCCTATCTCTCGGCAATATGGATGGTTTCGCTATGCCAGTTCGCGCACCTTGAACGGTAATCAGTTCTTC
>JALZWM010000142.1 GCA_023300105.1 Hellea sp. | reverse complement strand
AGATGTTGATCCAGATGGTGATGTGCTCTCAGTCGCTGAAGTTAATGGTGACCCAGCCCTTGTTGGCCAGCCTGTTGCTGGCGATATGGGTGGATTGTTCACGGTAAACTCTGATGGTTCTTATACATTCGAACCTAATGGTGACTTTGAAGGTTTAGACGTCGGCGAAACAGCTGTAACGACTATTACTTATCTGGTGACAGATTTAGAAGGTGGAACATCTCCTGCTACGGTGACGATTACAGTGACGGGCGAGAATGACGCTCCGGTTGTGACGGGAACTCTAACGGGACAGACTAGTGATGATAGTGTTGCTCAAACTCCGTTTGATGCCTCAACTGTTTTCTCTGATGTTGACGGCGAGCCTTTAAGCTTCAGCTCTCCTGACTTACCAGTTTGGATGATGATTGACCCTGTTACAGGTGTTATCACAGGCACGCCGCCTGCTGATGCCTCACAAGGCGGGTTAGACGGTGTTTATGAAGTCACAGTGATTGCCACGGACCCTGATGGAGAAATGGTTGAAACGACTGTAACTTATACATTCACTAACCCAGCCCCTGTTGTTGATACGGCTATTGGCCCGATTACAGCGGCGGATGCTGAGACGGTGTCTATCGCAAGCGCGATTTCTGACCCTGATGGTGATACGTTAGCTTACTCTGTTGCTGGATTACCTGCTGGCCTGACGATTGACCCTGTTACAGGCGAAATCAGCGGCGAGATTGATAACTCAGCCAGCATTGGCGGCCTGAACGGTGATGGTGTTTATACCGTTACAGTTACGGCTGATGATGGTGAAGGCGGCGTTGTTACGGATACGTTCGAGTTCACAGTCACTAACCCAGCCCCAATCGCTGCGGATGATAGCTATTCAATCGCAGAAGACACACCTCTATTAGTGAATGTTTTGTCGAATGATAGTGACCCTGATGGCGATGCTATTGTAATTGATACTGTGGCCTTGCCAGATGGAACTATCGTTCCTGTTGGTGTTGCCACGGACATACCGCAAGGTACGTTGACAGTGAATGCCGATGGTTCAACATTATTTGAACCACGTCTTAACTTCTTCGGCCCTGTTACCTTTGGCTATACTGTAAGTGATGGTGAAGGCGGCACGGATGTTGCGACAGTTACAATTGACGTAACGGAGGTCAATGACGGGCCAATTCCTGTGGACCCATCTCAGCCTGTTATTTCAGCAGAGACCCGAGATGTCATAACTGACCCTGAAGACCCTCGTGCGGCTGTATTTGACCCAAGTAACTTTATTCCGCTGCAGACAGCGAGTGATGGAAACCCTGTTGATACGTTTGATTTGACGCCATTCTTTGGCGACCCTGATCCTATGGAAATATTGGTTATCAGCCTTGATCCAAGTGAACTACCATCGGGTTTAAGCTTTGATGCCGCTTCAGGTGTTATTTCGGGAACTCCAGACAGTAATGCCAGCCAAGGCGGTGATCCGAATAATCCCGGCACTTATGTTATTGCGGTAACAGTTACGGATCCAAGCGGTGAAACTTTCACAACGCATATAACTTATGTTGTCGAAAATCTCGCACCTGAGGCTGTAAATGATGGGCCGCTAGAAGTTGTAGAAGATACGCCAACTGTACTTGACCTTATAGGGAATGACATCGATGCAGATGGCGATGATATCGCGATCACTGAAATCAATGGAAGTCCGGTCACCGTCGGCGTCCCTGTGACGCTACCAAGCGGCGCAACTGTGACGCTTAATCCTGACGGAACGGTAGAGTACACGCCTGTTGAGAACTACAATGGCTCAGATAGCTTTACTTACACAATCAGTGACGGTGAAGGTGGAACAGATACGGCTGAGGTTGCCTTGAACGTAACACCTGTTAACGATGCTCCGCAGCTCTCACCTTTGGATGAGAATGTTAAGCTCGGTGAAGGTGAGACTTCTGGTGTGTTACTGGCGCAAATTAATACGGATGGTGAAATGATTGCCCCTGTAGATATTTCGGCTGGTTTCACAGATATTGACGATACAGCGCTTACATTCACAGCAACAGGTCTTCCGCCTGGGCTGACGTTAAATCCAGAAACGGGTATCATTGAAGGGACTCTGACATCTGGAGCGTCGGTAGATGGGCCGTATAACGTGATAATTACTGCGACTGACGCCGAAGGCGGGTCTGTAAGCACAGACTTTGTTTGGGCGGTTGAAAATGTCGCGCCAGTTATTGAGCCTATTGTCATTCCATCAAGTTTTGCAGGTGAAAATGTAACAATTGACCTTGGAAGATTTGTAAGATCCTCTGATGGAGATGAGATTACATTTTCCGCAGAAGGGTTACCACCTGGCTTGGTAATTGACCCTGTTACGGGCGTTATCTCGGGTATGCCAACTGTTCCGCAAGCTGAGCCTTATGTCATAGTTGTGACTATTGATGATGGACAAGGCGGCGTGACTACTAGCCAGTTTAACTTCCAAATTAATGAGGAGGTTTATATTGGTCAGGACGTCACACAGGAGCAGTTGATCCTTGAAGATGGTGTTGATCCTTATGCATTCCTTGAGGGCGAGTCTATCGAGCTTCAAAACTATTTCCATGAGCGCGCGATTGAAAGCCGTGATGCAAATGGCAGAATGTTTGGAGACCGTGACTTTAGAGGCGGTATGATTATAAGCCCAATCCCTGGATATGATGCGGGCTACCTGATTGTTGAGGCTGTCGCATATGAGCATAACATTAATGTGCAATTGGCAACAACGCTGGACGCTTTTAATGCTACCCAAGTACAACGCTGGGAGGTCACTCAGGCCAATGGCGCATCTCTACCCGATTGGGCTGAATATGTTCCGGGTGAAGACTTTATGGAAATCACGCGGCCTTTAAATCAGGAGACACTTGAGCTTCGTATTCGGGCCTTGTTGAATAATGGTCAAACGGCGTCAACGACGGCGCAGATTAACCTCAACACTGGGGCTGTGACTGAATTGGGCCAAGTGTTAAGCCAAGCTCAAACGCTGGACGATCAATTGACGCTTGAAACGCAACGGCTCGCGGAAGGCAGTTCAGACCTTCTTCAAGCTTTGGCGTCATAACGAGCGTTAAGTTTCCTTAAATATAAAGCAGCCAAGTTGGAAACAATTTGGCTGTTTTTTTATTTTAAGCGCATAAAAATCATCATAGACCTTTATTTTATGTTTAATGTTTTATGATTGAAGATAACCATGTCTATCGAAACAGAATTTCTCGAAGCAAGCGCCGACTTTACAGCGTGGTGTAAGACCGCCTTAGCCTATTGGGCTGAAAACGGCTGTGACCCGCGCGGCGGGGTGTATGAGCAATTACATATGGACGGCACGCCTGACGCAGATCATCTGCGGCGCGTACGCGTGCAGGCGCGTTATGTTTATGTCTATGCCCATGCGGCGCATTTAGGGTGGTACGCTGATAGCAAAACAGCCTGTGACCATGCGTGGAAATTTCTAACTGGCCCCGGTTTCGCGGGCGGTGATTTCATTAAAGGCGGTGGTCCTCGCGGCTGCGCGCACCTTGTGACAGGCACAGGCGAGATGCATGATGATATGCGCGACACCTATGCGCAAGCTTTTGTGCTTCTCTCGGGCGGGTGGCGGTATAAAGCCTTTGACGACCAAACATCATTGACGGTTGCCGAAGAGACGCTGAGTTTTCTGGATACACATGTGAAAGCGGATAACGGCGGATGGCTCGAAGCTCTACCCGCGCCGACATCGACACAGCGCCGCCAAAACCCGCATATGCATTTGTTCGAGGCGTTCTTAGCTTTATATGAGCTAACAGGGGAGGCGAAATATCTAACCCGCGCCGATGAAATGTTTGCGCTTTTTGAAGCCCATTTCTTTGACGAGAACCGCAAGGCGTTACTCGAGTATTTCAATCCTGATTGGAGCCGTGAAAGCCATTCAAAAGGGGGCGATGGCGGACCAACAGAACCCGGACATATGATGGAATGGTGCTGGCTCCTACGGGTCTATGAGCGCCTGTCAGGTAAGAACATGGACCGCTATGCCAATGCGCTATTTGAGGGCGGGATGGAATATGGCCTGAACGCGAAACTTGGATTACTATGTGACGCGGTGGAGCTTGATGGAAGCCCGTCAAAACCAACCCTTCGCAGTTGGCCGCAAACAGAACTTATCAAAGCTTCAGTCGCGCAAGCGGCGGCAGGACAAGCTGAATATCTTGAGGATGCGACTAAAGCCATTAGAGCGCTCATGAAATATTATCTGGATGTTCCCGTAAAAGGCGGCTGGGCCGATCAACTCGACCCCGAAGGTAATATTATTTCCAAGGTCATGCCGACGAGTACGTTTTACCATCTTTTCTGCGCGGCCGTCGAAGCAGATAAATTGGCCCAGAGTTTGAGGTAGGGTTTTGGCAGGGTGTTGGCTTTATCCGCGAAAGCGGGCGTTAGCTCAGTGTCTTACTTGAGATCGCAAGCGATTTTAAGGCGCTCACCAAATTTCTTTGTTTGCGAATAACCTTATTTTCTAGTCTACATATTCATAGCAGATGGGCTCAAGTTCCATATCAGAATTGATTTTTGCATAGGTCGTCAAATCGGGGGCATTATGGTATGCAGACCTATAATTAGTATTGCCTGATAATGATGTCTGCGCGTCCAGTCTTAAATAAACTTGTCCTTTGTATTTTACTGGAATGGCCTTGGCCGTGATAATCATTCCATCTTCGTTTGAGCCTAAATACCTAGAAAATTCCTTTCTTATTTTTGAGAAAAAAATAACCTTTAGTGCCTTGTGTTCAAAATTTGGTTCAATCGTTCCGGACGTATTTTTAGTCCCTGAAAAGATATAAAGAAAAGTATAATCTTCGAGATAGCTACTATGTTTATATCCAGGACTGATGAGATAAAAATCTTCAATTCCGTCATCGTTATAATCGTTTCCAGACCCATGAATATCAGCATTATATTTTCCAAACTGTAGAAAATACCCGTGCCGCTTAAAGGCCTTTAAATTAGCCCTACCGTAATTTTCTCGTATGAAAGATTTACCAGCTTGGGCCGGATAATCTGCAGCCTTGCACAGTTCAGCAAATTCTGAATTCAGTGTGACTGCCTTTCGGTTTCTCTCTTTATGCGGGGATAAGGGCACTAACTCAGCGGGAGCTGACACATAATGGCGCGAGGACAAATTGCCACCCGAACGATGCAAAATCTTTGTAGATCGGAAGAGC
>JALZWM010000141.1 GCA_023300105.1 Hellea sp. | reverse complement strand
ACAACCACTAACATAACGGCCGTCAGCGTATCAATTTTGAACGCCCAATCAGCTTTCATATTGCCAACGTCCATCCAGCGGAGAACTTTGACATTTGCTTCTTCGTGGCCAGTACCGACTTTAATCAAGGCATACCAAGATAAAATAGCAGAGAGGAACAAAACTCCCGTCGTTAAAAGCATACTAGCTTTTTCATTCAGCACGCCACGTCCAAAACGTGTCCCGCCAAGACCGGCAATTATCGCAGCAAGAAGCGGCGCAAATACTATGACATGGTACAACACAGTCCTAGCCCTTCATCAAATCAATGTTTTCAACGGCGATATTTCCGCGATTTCTAAAATAGACAACCAAGATGGCAAGACCAACAGCCGCTTCAGCGGCCGCAACAGTCAGAATAAACAAGGCAAAGACCTGCCCTGCCATGGGGTTATTACCTGCGCCTTCAGCCATATGAGTTGAGAAAGCCACGAAGTTTATATTCACAGCTAAAAGGATAAGTTCAACGCACATCAAAATAATGATAACGTTTTTGCGGTTAACAAAAATTCCAAACACGCCAATCGTAAAAAGAACAGCGGCGACAACCAAATAATGTGCAAGACCGATAACCATTAGCCAATCCCCTGCCCAGGTTCAATGTCCACATGCTCAACGCCTGTGGCCCGTGTGCGTGCATTTTGTTCAACAATATCTTGTTTTCTAACACCGCCGCGCTCGCGCAGCGTCAAAACAACGGCGCCGATTAAGGCAACCAATAAGATAAGGCCTGCGGCTTCGAACATACCCGCATATTCAGTGTAGAGGACTTCGCCAAAGGCTTCGAGGTTGGAGACATTTGGATCACGCTCAACAACAGTTGTTGTCGTTCCAGAGTAATATGCCGCGCCGACTAATATCATTTCAACAAAGAGGACCAAAGCAACGGCAATACCGTAAGGCATGTATTGTAAAAACCCCTGCTTCATTTCTACGAAATCGACATCAAGCATCATAACAACGAAAAGGAAAAGCACGGCAACCGCCCCGACATAGACCATTATGATAAGGAGCGCTAAAAACTCAGCCCCCATAAGAATGAAAAGGCCGGCCGCACTAAAGAAAGTCAGGATAAGGTACATCACTGAGTGAACAGGGTTTCTACTCGCCACAACCAAAAAGGCAGCGCCAATTGCGACGGCAGCTAATAAATAAAATGAAATGGCTGTAAGCACTGTTTAGTATCCCTCTTTATTCGCACCGCGCTAGCGGTACGGCGCGTCCAAAGCTAGGTTTTTGGCAATCAAAGATTCCCAACGGTCACCATTCGCGAGAAGTTTTTCTTTATCGTAATAAAGCTCTTCACGGGTTTCAGTTGCGAATTCATAATTCGGACCTTCGACGATAGCGTCTACAGGGCAAGCCTCTTGGCACAGCCCGCAATAGATACATTTGACCATGTCGATATCATAACGTGTTGTGCGTCTTGAACCATCAGGGCGAGGCTCAGCCTCGATTGTAATAGCCTGCGCAGGGCAGATAGCTTCGCAAAGCTTACAGGCAATGCAGCGTTCTTCACCAGACGGGTAACGTCGCAGAACATGCTCACCCCGAAAACGCGGCGATAGAGGCCCTTTTTCAAAGGGGTAATTAATCGTGATTTTCGGACGGAAGAAATACTTCATCGCAAGCCAAAAGGCCGACACAAATTCAAGAAGGAAAATTCCGCGAATAGCTTGTTTGATACGTATCATTATAATTTGTCTCCAAAGAAGACAACCCAGCTAGAAACAAAGATTACGGCCGCAATAGAAATCGGCAGAAAGACTTTCCAGCCTAAGCGCATGAGTTGGTCATAACGGTAACGCGGGACAATCGCTTTCACCATCGCGAACATAAAGAACATGAAAAGGCATTTAAGCGTGAACCAAATAATGGGCGGAACTGCAAGGCCAAAGGGTAAGCTCAAAGGAATGGGGGCATGCCAGCCGCCCAAGAATAAAATCGTGAACATCGCGCACATCAAAGTCATGTTGAGGTACTCACCAAACATAAACAAAAGATAGGGCGTAGAAGAGTATTCAACCATAAAGCCGGCAACGAGTTCTGACTCAGCTTCGGGTAAATCAAACGGCGGGCGGTTTGTCTCCGCAAGCGCTGAGATAAAGAACATCACGCCCATAAAGAACATAATCGGGAATAGGATAAGCGACATCGGCTTAGAGACATCGAGCATAAACATATGCCATTGCCAAAACCCGCCTGCTTGAGCCTCGACGATATCACTAAGGTTCATGGACCCAACAAGGAAGATAACTGTCAAAAGAATAAACCCGATAGAGACTTCATATGAAATCATCTGCGCGGTAGAGCGTAAGGCGCCCATGAACGGATATTTAGAGTTAGATGCCCAACCACCAATGATAATGCCGTAAACACCTAGCGAGGATATGGCTAAGACATATAGCAAGCCAATATTGATGTTAGACATCACCCATCCCGGCGCAATTGGAACAACCGCCCATGCCAGAAACGCCATAACCAAGGTTATGACAGGCGCGAGAATATATAAGCCCTTATCAGACCCCGACGGGATGATGATTTCTTTGAAAACGAATTTAAGAAGGTCGGCAAATGATTGCAAAAGACCAAAAGGCCCCACAACATTCGGCCCTCTGCGCATCTGCACAGCCGCCCAGACCTTACGGTCCATTAAAATCAAAAACGCGAGTAAAACGGATAGAACAAGAACAAAAGCGCCCACTTGAGCTAACTTCCACAAGAACCACGTTAGAGGTGACAGGTCTGTCCAGAATTGCATGATCAGAGCCGTCATTATTCAGCCGCCTCTTTGACACTGTTGCTTTGAACTTCTGAACACTCCGCCATGACGTTCGAAGACCGCGCAATTGGGTTTGTCATATAGAAATCCACGCCAGAGTTTTCAAAAGCCTTAGTTTTCATTTTCCCTGCTGCGCCAATCTTTGCAACATCAAATTCTGCTGCGCCTTCAGCGCCCGGCGCATAACCAAGACCTGCAAAGGTTGGATGGTCTGCAAAAAGCGTCTCACGTAATTGCGCAAGGTTATCATATGGCAATTCACGGTTTAAGTGACCGGACAGCGCCCGAACAATCGCCCAATCCTCTTTGGCATCGCCTTTAGGAGAGACCGCGCGCGTTCCCATTTGGACGCGCCCTTCAAGATTGACATAAAGCCCGTCTTTTTCTGTATAAGCCGCGCCTGGCAAGATAACATCAGCCACATGTGCGCCTGCATCACCGTGGCTACCTTGGTAGATAACGAAAGCATTCTTAAGTTTAGACGCATCAAGCTCATCCGCGCCA
The DNA here is from genome assembly GCA_023300105.1 of Hellea sp. Lineage (GTDB taxonomy): Bacteria > Pseudomonadota > Alphaproteobacteria > Caulobacterales > Maricaulaceae > Hellea. The sequence goes on along the minus strand of JALZWM010000141.1, from coordinate 4,593 downwards.
AGGAGGTAAACTGTCTTCACAGCCCCCTGCTCGGCTGCATCTAATATCTCATGTGTAGAAAGACCGTCCACCGCAGGCGTAAAGCCCATATCCAAACCACCAACACGCGCCGCAGCATCATGGAGAATGTTCAAACCATTCCAATCAGCGCGTACCGCGCCGACTTTGGCTGCCAAAGCGCCAATTGCGCGGAGTATTTGCGCGCCATCTGCGCGGGCTAAGGCCGTTTGGCCTACAATAATCGCTGGGTTCTTGGCGGCTTTAAATGCCTTAGCAAAGCCCTTAGTTGATTTCATGAAGGCTTCGATATCAGAAGGGTTCGTCCCAAGGTGTTCAAACTCATATGTGAGGTCAGCCGTTTCGCCAATGAGGCCAATGTCCATGCCGCCTGCAATCCAAGCCTTACGCAGACGTGTATTGACCAAAGGCGCCTCTAATCGCGGGTTTGACCCGATAATAAGAACCGCATCAGCGGCTTCAATACCGTCGATTGTGGAGTTAAACAGATAGGACTGACGTACGCCGCCAAGTTTTGATCCGTCTTGACGGCAATCCGTGCTCTTAACACCTAGATTACGCATGAGGTCCATCAAAGCCTTCATAGACTCAGCATCGCAAAGATCGCCTGCAATCGCGGCGATCGTTTCTGGCTCACCAGAGAGCTTCTCAGCTGCTAATTTCAAGGCTTCATCCCATCCAGCAGGACGAAGTTTTCCGCCCTCGCGAATATAAGGCTGATCCAAACGCTGACGTGCGAGGCCGTCCCAAACGAAACGTGTCTTATCGGAAATCCATTCCTCATTCACCGCGTCATTGACGACAGGCATAATCCGAAGAACCGCGCCGCCGCGGCTATCAATACGAATGTTAGAGCCAACCGCGTCCATAACGTCAACAGACTCGACTTTATCAAGCTCCCAAGGACGGGCGTTAAAGGCATATGGCTTTGATGTCAGCGCGCCAACAGGACAAAGGTCGATAACATTACCTGATAACTCAGATGTCAAAGACTGCTCTAAATATGTCGTAATTTCAGCATCTTCACCGCGTGAAGCCAATCCAATTTCTTCAACGCCAGCAACCTCAGTCACAAAACGCACACAACGCGTACATTGAATACAGCGCGTCATGACCGTATTGACTAAAGGCCCCATAAATTTGTCGTCAACCGCGCGTTTGTTTTCCTCAAAACGAGAGCCGTCACGACCATAAGCCATAGCTTGATCTTGGAGGTCACACTCACCGCCTTGATCACAAATTGGGCAATCAAGTGGATGGTTGATGAGAAGGAATTCCATCACACCTTCGCGCGCTTTTTTCACAGTCTCAGAATTCGTGCGAATATTGGCAGGTGTGCCGTCGCGGTTTGGACGCAAATCCTTGACCTGCAGCGCACAAGAGGCTTGAGGTTTCGGCGCGCCGACCCATTCAACAAGGCACATACGGCAGTTACCCGCGACCGACAGACGTTCATGGTAACAGAAACGCGGAATTTCAGCCCCAGCCGCTTCTTCACACGCCTGCATCAGCGTGTAATCAGCTGGCACTTCATATTCTGTGCCGTCAATATTGAGTTTGCGTAAATCAGACATATTCTATTCCGCCGCTTCAATCATCGGGACAAAAACGGGTTTGCCCGCACGGTAATTATCAATGCGCTCTTCAATCTCGTGCCGGAAGTGCCGGATTAAGCCTTGGATTGGCCACGCGGCCGCGTCGCCAAGCGCGCAAATTGTATGTCCCTCAACCTGCTTGGTCACAGCTAACAACATATCAATTTCTTCGGTGCGCGCTTCGCCGCGTACCATGCGCTCCATAACGCGCCACATCCAGCCCGTACCTTCGCGGCAAGGCGTACATTGACCGCAGCTCTCGTGCTTATAGAAATAAGACAGACGCGCGATGGCTTTGACCACATCAGTGGATTTATCCATAACGATAACCGCCGCAGTCCCCAGACCCGATTGATGCTCACGCAGAGCGTCAAAATCCATCAAAACCGTATCGCAAATCTCTTTCGGCAAGAGCGGAACAGACGAGCCGCCCGGAATAACGCATTTTAGGTTATCCCAACCACCGCGAACGCCGCCAGCATATGTTTCAATCAGCGTCTTCATCGGAATAGACAGCGCTTCTTCGATGTTACACGGCGTGTTCACATGGCCCGAGATTGAGAAGACTTTCGTGCCTTTATTATTATCGCGTCCGAATGAGTTAAACCACTCATTACCGCGCCGCAGAATTGTCGGCGTCACCGCAATAGATTCGACATTATTCACAGTTGTCGGGCAACCGTACAAACCTGCTCCAGCAGGAAACGGCGGCTTCAAACGGGGCTGCCCTTTTTTGCCTTCAAGAGATTCCAGCAAGGCCGTCTCTTCGCCGCAAATATAGGCACCTGCACCGTGGTGCATATAGATATCAAAATCCCAGCCAGAGCCGCAGGCGTTCTTACCCACAAGGCCCGCCGCATAAGCTTCATCAATCGCCTTTTGCAGACGGTTGCGCTCTTGGATATATTCGCCGCGCACATAGATATAACACGCATGGGCTTGCATTGCGAAAGACGCCACGAGACAGCCTTCAACAAGCAAATGTGGATCATGGCGAAGAATATCACGGTCTTTACAAGAACCCGGTTCGGACTCATCCGCGTTTACAACTAAGTAATGCGGACGGTTACCGACTTCTTTGGGCATGAAGGACCACTTAAGTCCTGTCGGGAAACCCGCTCCGCCGCGTCCACGTAGGTTGGAAGCTTTAATTTGGTCTATTATCCAGTCTTTACCCTGCGCAAGCATGGCGGCTGTGCCGACCCATGCGCCGCGGCTGCGTGCGCCCTCAAGACCTTCGTCTTGCAGGCCATAAAGATTTTGAAAAATCCGGTCTTTATCTTGGAGAAGTTCAGCCATCTTATGCTTTTGCCTTCTTCGCTCTTACGGGTTTCATCTTTTTAGGCGCGCCGCCTTTTGCGAGGGATTTACCCTGCTTTACCCATTCGTCACGTTCTATACGGCCCGGAAAGCTATCGATGATGCCTTCAACCATTTTAACATCAGCCGCCTTCCAAGCGCCAATTTGCCTAAAGTAATAAATACCTTTTGAATTCAAATCGCCCTCAAATTTTGGACCAATACCTTTGATAAGTTTCAAATCATCTGGCGCGCCGTCAGTTGGCCCGTCCGTGTAAATGACCTTAGGCTTAGATGCAGAAGTCTTGGATGTTGGCTTCTTCGAAATAGCTTTCGTTACCTTAGGTTTGCTCGAAGCCGTAACTTTTGCCCCATCTGCATGACGGATGATTTTAGCGGCCTTAACCGCATTCGGTAATTTCGTCGGCGTCTTTGACTTATTATAAAGCTCTTTGCTATTCAGCGCCAATGCGCCGCCAATAGGTTCGGAACTAAAGCGTCCATTTTTTGGGCCCTGCGGAGGCTTCTTACCCGCGACCATATCATCAAGGACTTTCTCAAGGCTCTCAGCCGTTAGGTCTTCGTAATAATGATCGCCATCGGCATTTGAAATCTGAACCATAGGCGCGTTTGAACACGACCCAAGACATTCGACTTCGAGCCATGACAGCTTACCATCTTCTGAAATTGAACGCTGCGGCCCAATTTTACGGGTTAGCATCTCTTTTAATTTATCAGACCCACGCAGCCAGCACGGTGTTGTTCCGCACATTTGCACATAATGCATGCCAACGGGCTCGAGATTGAACATCGTATAGAATGTCGCGACTTCATAGACGCGAATATAAGCCATATCGAGCATATCACCGAGGGCGCGCAGCGCGAGTTCGGGGAGCCAGCCGCCCGCATCTTTTTGAGCAATCCACAGAGCCGGAATAAGCGCAGAGCGTTGACGGTCAGATGGGTATTTCTTGACCCATGCGCCGATTTCTTTCTTAGCCTTTGCAGATAAAGCAAAAGTTTCAGGCTGTCTTATGGCAAGGCGGCGTGCACTCATCGGTCAATCTCCCCGAAGACGATATCGAGCGAGCCTAAGATCGCAGAAACGTCGGCAAGCATATGCCCTTTATTGAGATAATCCATCGCCGCCAAATGCGGAAAGCCCGGCGCGCGGACGTGGCAACGGTAAGGCTTATTCGACCCATCAGAGACTAGGTACACACCAAATTCGCCCTTAGGGGCCTCAACACAGGTGTAGACTTCGCCCGCAGGTACATGAAATCCTTCAGTATATAATTTAAAGTGATGGATTAGCGCTTCCATGCTTTGCTTCATATCTGAGCGGCGGGGCGGCGCGACTTTCTTATCTTCGGTCATGACGGGGCCTTCAGGCATCATCTCAAGACACTGCTTCATGATTTTGCAGCTCTCATACATTTCATCGACGCGGCAGAGGTAACGATCATAGCAATCGCCGTTCTTACCTAATGGAATTTTGAAATCGAGTTCAGAATAAACTTCATAAGGTTGATTACGGCGCAAATCCCAAGGAATACCTGAACCGCGCACCATAACACCAGAGAATCCCCAGTCATAAGCATCTTGCTTAGACACAACACCGATATTGACATTACGCTGTTTGAAAATACGGTTTTCTGTCAGCAAAGTCTCAATGTCTTTG
>JALZWM010000140.1 GCA_023300105.1 Hellea sp. | reverse complement strand
AGCCACAACTAGCCGCAACTGGCTACAACTGGCCGCACCTAATTAATCCGTATTTATAACGCTAATAAACCCTATGTTTTCCGCATATTTTGGAAACTAAACTCTCACTTTTAAAACCGTGATATAGTGCGGCCATGTCGTTTGAAACGTCATATATTCGCGCTCAGTCCTTTGACCGAGCGGCCTCATTAAGAGGCACTCTCCTTCCTGCTCCCGCAGGTGTTGGAATAGGCGGTGAAGCTTTGCCCGAAAATGGGATAAGCGGGTTTTTGGTTTGGCTGCGTCTGTGGTTGGGCTGTGTGGCCGAAGGTATTCTGACCGATGTGTTTCCCCACTTCCGAGACCCTAATCCACAAAGCGGCTATCCCAGAGGTTATCCCAGAGGTTATCAACGCCCACCATCCCTTTTACCCGATAGCGAGCGCGCCGCGATTGCGCCGCAGGTTTTGTGCGGGCGTCGTCGGCGCCGTATCATAGCGAGAGGTATTCCCGCGTCTCGCCGCTATGACGGACTACAATATTTGAATGACCGTCAACTCACGGGGAACCAATTCCTAGAGCGGGCCTGCCGTCTTTCGGTGAATGGACGTGTTGGGATATATGGCCTCGAGTACCGTTTGCGGCTTTGCCAAAGAAAACATCAAGTTTGCGCGTGCTTTGCGGATGTTAGCGCCCTTGCCCCAAGCGGGAGCGGTGTCAGCGTTGGTGTGTCAAAATTTCATCTCGGCCCAGATTAAGATGCGTATTTTTAGCCATTTTGAAATCCATAACGCTCGGGTGAACCGCGGGCGAGCATATCCGCATGCTTGGAACCCGTATGCCTCTGAGCCCGTATGCCTCTGAGCCCGTATGCCTCTGAGTATGTCTTATTGACCTTAGCGGAGCAAAGGCTTAACGCCTGCATCACACAATTCATTTGAAATTCACTAGAATTAAGAACTAGAGAATTAAGAACTAGAATTAAGAACTGGAATTAAGACATGTCTATAGATGATTATATGAGCGCTAAAGCCTGGCCTTTTGAGCAAGCCCGCGCATTGTTGAAACGTCTGGACATTGAAAAGAAGCGCGGCATTGAGCGCGGCGGCCGTCCTGTGACCTTTGAAACGGGCTATGGTCCGTCTGGTTTGCCCCATATTGGAACCTTCGGCGAAGTCGTGCGGACGACGATGGTGCTTAATGCGTTCATCGCTTTAACGGACGGGAAAGTTCCAACGAAATTAATTTGCGTCTCAGATGACATGGACGGGATGCGGAAAATCCCGCCAACAGTGCCAAACCCCGCTGAGTTAGAACCTTACTTGCAACAGCCATTAACGGATGTGCCTGACCCATTTGGGACACATGAGAGTTACGGCGCGAATATGAATTCGCGTTTGCGCGCGTTTTTAGACGGGTTTGGATTTGAGTATGAGTTCCTCTCTGCCACGCAGCTCTACCGCGAAGGGCGCTATGATGCGTTCCTCTTACGCGCGCTTGAGAAATTCGATGACATCATGGCTGTCATGCTGCCAACATTAGGCGAAGAACGCCGCGCAACCTATTCGCCTTTTCTGCCGATTTCGCCGACCTCTGGCCGCGTGCTTTATGTGCCGATGAAATCAACGGACGCCAAGGCTGGCACCATCACATTTGATGATGAAGACGGGACAGAAGTGACAACCTCCGTCACAGGCGGTAAGGTAAAGCTACAGTGGAAGCCAGATTTTGGTATGCGCTGGGCCGCGCTTAATGTTGATTTTGAAATGTTTGGGAAAGACCATCAAGACAACGCGCCGATATATTCGCGGATTTGTAAAATTTTGGGCGGCAATCAGCCTGTTCAATATGTCTATGAATTATTCCTAGATGAAAAAGGCGAGAAGATATCCAAGTCAAAAGGCAATGGGATTTCGGTTGAGCAGTGGCTGACCTATGCGCCAGCGGAAAGCTTATCACTTTATAACTTCCAAAAACCGCGTACGGCGAAAAAGCTCTATTTCGATGTTATTCCTAAGACGGTTGATGAGTATTTTCAGCACCTTGCAGCCTATCCGAACCAAGAGCCAAAAGCGCAGGCCAATAACCCTGTTTGGCATATTCACAATGGCAATCCGCCAACGGCTATACCGCCTGTTAGTTTTGCGTTGTTACTGAATTTGGTCAGCGCGGCCAATGCCTCTGACCGTGATATCCTCTGGGGTTTCATTGAGCGTTATGCGCCCGAAGCTAACCCAAAAGATAACCCAGCCTTGGACCAACTCGCGGATTTCGCTGTGCGTTATTATCAAGATTTTGTAAAACCTAATAAGGCCTACCGCGCGCCGACCGATCAAGAACGGGCGGCTTTAACTGATCTTGTCGGGCGGTTAAAGAGCGTTCCTGAAGCTATAAAAGCAGACGGGGCTGAGCTTCAGACTTTGATTTTTTCTGTGGGTAAAGACCATGAATTTGAGAACCTACGCAACTGGTTCAAAGCCATATACGAAGTCTGTCTTGGTCAAAGCCAAGGGCCTCGTTTTGGATCTTTTGTGGCGATTTACGGCCCTGATGAAACAGCGGCGCTGATTGAAAATGCCTTGGCGGGAAAGCTTACATAACGAAATGACAGGATTGTAACTGTTAGTTAATTTTCTTTGCCAGCCTTTTTGCTAAGGCAAGGTTATGTTAAAAACGCTCCTCGCCACTGTCTTATTGCTGCTCTCTAGTTCTGCATGGGCTCAGTCTGCTCAAGATGTTCGAAGGTTGATTAATTCAGGTCATTATACTGAAGCGCAAACTCAGGCTGAAAATCTCAATACGGCAGAAGGTTATGCTTTGGCCGCTGAAAGCTTGGCCGCGCAGATTTTACTAGGGGATGTGAGTAAATTAAACCGACGTGCAAAAGAAGCGCACGCTTTATCGCAGAAGGCTTTGTCACTTAATCCAGACCTCTATGAAGCCAAATTACAATATGCTCTTACGGATGGTTTTGTCACACGTACCACTGGCGACATAACGGCATGGCGTAAAAAAATGCCGATGAAAACCTTTGAGAAAATCAAAAGTTTTAGAGCGGATTACCCCGACGACGCTTTAGGTATGGCATTAGAAGGCGCGTGGCATATGGGCGTTGTGAGAAAGACAGGTGATAAAAACGGAAAGAAGTGGTTCGGAGCCTCTTTATCTGAAGGGCTTCGACTTTATGATTCAGCGCGGCGGATAAGCCCTAATGATGTTTTAGTTGAAACAAATTATGCTATGTCGCTCTTAGTTTTGAACGTGGATCACTACGGGCCATATATGCGACCAGTTCTTGAAAATGTTAGCTCACTAGACACCATAACACATTTAGACCGTAAAGTGCAGGCCCGCGCCGTTGACGTGTTGACGCATTATGATGATACGAAACGTGTTAAAAAACTTGCGGGACGCTTTCTAGATGGGAAATAACCTTTGAAAAGAGGTTAAGGGCTATTGTGATACCCAGACAATACGCGCCATCCATTGCACATCTTCCTTGGATAAAATGCGGTCATCATATTCTGGATTTAGGGATATAAGTTCGATTTTATGGGCTGTCTGGCGATGAAGTTCTTTGGCCATAACTTCCCCGTCAATCGTTTTGACAACAACGCGGTCCCCGCGGCGCACAGTTTCATTCGGCGCGACCAGTATCTTATCACCGGCCCGTAGGACAGGAGCCATACTGTCGCCCGCAATTTGCAGCGCGTAGACATTGTCATCTTGCAGGCCAGGAACGCGGACATCTTCCCAAGAGCCGCCCACAGGAAACCCTGCATCGTCAAAGAAACCATCATCTCCAGCTTGGGCTAGGCCTATGACGGGAATAGAGGGGCCATGACTAGGTGTGCCATCGGCAAAACGGGCAAAGTCTTCAAAGCTCATACCGACAACGCCGAGAACTTTTGAGAGGCTTTCAGTCGAGGGCCAGCGTTGCTTGCCGCTACTTGCCATGCGTTTGGATTTATTAAACGTTGTGGGGTCAAGCCCCGCTTGCCTCGCAAGTCCTGAAGGGGATGTTGAAAAGTGAATGGCCAAGCGGTCAAGTGCGGCCCAAATATCATGATGTGAGAACATAGTTCAATATTAGGGAAATATTCCTATTTCGTCAAATAAAAAACCTGCACCCTTTTGAGGTGCAGGTTTAAAAAAATTATATTTATGGCTTAATTATACGCCGATTCTCCGTGTAGACTTGTATCTAAGCCTTCGTACTCTTGCTCTTCATTGACACGGAGGCCTGTTGTGAACTTCAAGATGCTGAGGATGATAAAGCTTGCTATAGCTGACCAAGCAATAACGGCAACTGTGCCGGTTAGTTGAACAAGGAAGTCGCCATCACCAGTCCCGCCAAGCGCTGTTGAGGATAGGAAGGGAAGAAGCAAGATACCTAAAATCCCACCTACGCCATGAACGGCAAAAACATCAAGACTATCATCGATTCTAAGCTTCACACGGATGAGGTGGACAGCGAAGTAACAGACTATACCTCCGGCCAAACCGATTAAGAGAGCGCCGCCAGGTCCAAGTACGCCTGCCGCTGGTGTTACGGTTGCAAGTCCTGCAATCGTGCCTGTTGCTGCGCCGACTAAGGTAGGCTTACGCCCGCCCATGCTTTCGAAACCAATCCACACTAACGTTGCTACAGAAGCTGATATGTGCGTGACAAGGAGGGCCATGCCAGCTCCGCCATCAGCAGCGAGTTGTGAGCCGCCATTAAAGCCAAACCAACCGACCCAAAGCATCGACGCACCAATCATAACAACCGCAGGACGGTGAGGGGGGGCGATTTCATTTGGGAAGCCTTTGCGCTTACCAAGCATCTTTACGTAGACAAGGGCTGAGATGCCTGCTGTTGCGTGAACAACAAGGCCGCCAGCAAAATCAACAACGCCTTTTTCAGCAAGCCAACCACCGCCCCAAATCCAATGGGTCACAGGCGCATAAACAACGAGTAGCCATAGGGTTGTAAATATCAATACAGGGAAAAATTTTACGCGTTCAACAAATGCGCCGACGATGAGCGCAGGGGTAATGACGGCAAAGGTCATTTGAAAGGCCAAGAAAACTGATTCTGGAATGGTTCCGCTTACGGCATCGCGGTCTAAACTTTTAAGGAACAAATTATCCAACCCGCCCCACCAAGCATTGCCAGAGCCGAAGGCTATAGAATATCCCGCAACAACCCAGACTATGGATGCGAGAGCTGCTATGGCGTAAACTTTCATAAGAACTGAGAGGTAATTTTTAGCACGGACTAAGCCGCCGTAGAACAAGGCTAACCCTGGAAGCGACATAAAGAGGACAAGCGCAGTGGCGGTGAGGATCCAGGCTGTATCGCCTGAGTTAATCGTTGCTTCCTGAGCAAAGGCTAAGGATGGGATACTCAAAGACGTTGCCGCGCCTAATATGATCCGTGATAAAGTTTTCATAATGATTCCCTCAGCTATTTTCACCTGCGAATAACGCCCGGAAATAAGGCAGGGGAGTCAAGGATTGTGCATCATTTGTGTATGATAGTTTGCGCCTAAATTTTGAACATAAAAACCCCGACATTGCACATATACTGTGCAGGGCCGGGGCTTGTGAATTTATTTAGAACAGAGACAAGATGCCTCTGTTCTCATGATTAGCTGTTCACAAATTCAGGGTATGAAGCGATACCAACTTCATGGGCATCAAGTCCATCATACTCTTGCTCTTCACTGACACGGATGCCGATTGTGACTTTCATAACTGTCCAGATAATAGCTGAGACTGTGGAGACAAAGACACCGACCATCAAGACGCCAACGAGTTGCCCTATGAATGAGGCGTCGCTATTTGTGAGCGGCACTACAAGTGTTCCAAATATACCTGCAACGAGATGAACTGGGATCGCGCCGACGACGTCATCAATCTTAAGCTTATCAAGCAAAGGAACTGTTAGACAGGCGAGGAATGAACCAAGGCCTCCAATTAATAAAGCTGCGGGTACAGATGGTGTTAGAGGTTCAGCTGTAATCGCGACCAAGCCTGCGAGTGCGCCGTTTAGAGCCATCGTCAAATCAATCTTCTTGTAGCGCAGTTGCGTGTAAATTACGGCCACCAAGACACCTGCGACAGCGGCCATGTTAGTGTTTACAAAGACCTTAGCGATAGAGTCCGCGTCTGTGATTGTGCCCATAGCAAGTTGTGATGCGCCGTTAAAGCCAAACCAGCCAAGCCAAAGGATGAAGACGCCAAGCGTTGCAAGCGGCATGTTTGAACCCGGGATTGGGTTTACTCTGCCGTCTAAATATTTTCCTTTACGCGGGCCAAGAATGATAGCGCCAATCAAGGCTGCCCAACCACCTGTTGAGTGAACGAGGGTAGAGCCTGCGAAGTCAGAGAAGCCCCATTTACTATCAAGGTAGCCGCCACCCCATTCCCAAGAGCCAACGATTGGATAAATAAATCCTGTTAGAAGTACTGTGAAAATAATGAAGGGCCAGAACTTGATGCGTTCTGCAATCGTACCCGAAACGATAGAGGCCGTTGTTGCGCAAAAGACCATTTGGAAAAACCAATCAGAATAAGAGGAATAGCCTGTTTCTGAATCTTCTGGCGTGAAGCTCATAACCTCAAATGTACCAAAGAATGTTCCGCCGCCGTACATAAGTTTATAACCGACGACCCAAAACATGAGGCCTGCGACTGAATAAAGACTTATGTTTTTGAGACACTGCATCGATACATTTTTTGTGCGTACTAGGCCTGCTTCCAGCATGGCAAAACCAGCGGCCATCCACATAACCAAAAAACCACCTATCAAAAAGAGCAGCGTATTAAAGACAAAGGCGTCATTCGCCGCCAAACTTTCGAGTGTAGGGGCATCTTGTGCCAAGGCTATCCCGGGGGTCAGCATAGGAAGCGCGCTTAACACAGCCGCTCCGCTCATTATTTTCGCGATTTTACGCATAGGGTTTCCCTTCTTTTAACTTCGTTATTGGCTTTGACGGGTAAGAGTGAGGGCTGCGAGTCGTTAGCAGCTGGTAAAGCGCAATGTTGAGAGAGAGGTTATTTTATGTGCACTAATATTTCGAATCTGCTCTATTATTGTGCTTGATAGAATTGGAGATGTTATGAGACCCGATAAAGTTTATAAAATCCTGCGGCAAGTTGAATGGGCAGGCCTGCGGGATGTAGGAAAGTTCCATGGTAGCGCCGCTGATCTTCAAGATGGCTTTATACATCTCTCGACGTTGAACCAATTGCAAGGCACGCTCGATAAACATTACACGCAGGGGGATATTGTGGTTCTCGCTGAAGTGCAGACTTTAGGTCTGGGAAATAAACTCAAATATGAAGTCTCCCGTGGCGGCGCAGAGTTCCCGCACCTCTATGGTACTTTAGTGATAGAAAATGTGTCGCGCCATTGGTCCTTGAAGCCTGACCTGAAGGGGCGGTATGTCGTGGATAAATATTTGATGGATGAACTATGAGCCTTTTCTATAAAGTAGGAACAGCGGCCATGCGGACACTCCCCGCAGAGCGTGCACATAAAACAACAATAAAAGCGTTGAAGGCGGGCTTAGGCCCTGTTGCGAAAAAGACCGAAACACCGGAATTAGTGACCATTGTGGGCGGCCTTACATTGCCCAACCCTGTTGGACTTGCTGCTGGGTTTGATAAAGATTGCGAAGTTCCCGATGCCATGTTGTCGGCTGGGTTTGGATGTGTTGAGTGCGGAACGGTGACGCCGAAGCCGCAAGTGGGTAATTCTAAACCTCGCCTTTTTCGCTTAACTGAAGATAAAGCTGTTATAAACCGCATGGGGTTTAATAATGGCGGATTGGATGTTTTTAAAACAAGACTTGAGGCCCGCCAAGGCCGTGGAGGACTTGTCGGAGCTAACCTTGGTGCAAATAAAGATAGTACAGACCGCATTGGAGATTATGTTAAAGGGCTCTCTGTTTTATGGGGTTTATCTGATTATTTTACGATCAATATAAGTTCACCCAACACGCCGGGCCTAAGAGATCTTCAAAGTGCAGATGAAATGGACGAACTCTTAGGTCGCATCGCAGATATTCGTGCTGAGTTGACGGGTGATAAGCCCAGTTATCCGATTTTTCTGAAAGTGGCACCTGATCTAGATTGCAATCAAATTGAGCGTATCGTTGAGCAAGCTCGTCTTTACGGCATGAATGCTATCATTGTTTCGAATACAACGATTGCGCGGCCGGATACTCTCCTAAGCGCGCATAAGGGTGAGGGCGGCGGTCTCAGCGGTGCGCCTCTATTTGAACCCTCGACCGAAATTTTAAAAGAGTTCTATGTCGTCGCAGCAGGAAAAATTGACCTTATTGGGGTTGGCGGTATTAGCAACGGCGCGCAGGCTTACGCTAAAATTCGGGCTGGTGCTAAAGCGGTGCAGCTATACTCAGCCCTTGTTTTTCAGGGGCCGAGTTTGGTCACGCAAATCAACCAAGATTTACAAGCCCGTTTAAAAGCAGATGGTTTTAAATCTATTGCCGAAGCTGTTGGTCAAAATTAATTGGATATCTAATTAAGGAGAGAGGGCAACAGGGCAACCAATTAGCGCTGCGGATTCAATGATTTTTGCATCTGCTCTATTGGATGAATTTAATTCCCGCATGGCAATTCGGCCACCTTGCGACGTAACCGAGCTCGTAGCGGAAACTGCAGCTGCGCGTCCGACTGTACCAACCCCTGGAGGTATGAGACCTGCGGTCGCAACTGAGACTAAAACATTTAAACCTAATGATGATATAAAGTTTTTACTACCTTGAGACTTTTGAGCCTGTCTTTGAAATTCATTTACATTGTTATAAAAATTAACACAGGTGGGATCACTTGGGGTTAATTTTGTGGCGCTCCCTTGAGATATTTTGGACGCATCTATGCCGGCCATAAGTTGGCCTTGTTGCGGGACGGACGCACAAGAGACGAGTGAAAGAGTCAATAGCGAAACCAGTAGTGAAGATTGCAAAGTACGCATAGCTTGTCCTTGAGTAATTTAAGTTACTCTTGGCTACATTTGTTGAATATAAGCTGAATAGTTTTCGTTAGTTGACTCTCACGCCCATCTCTTTGCGTATTTTGGGGTAGTAAATGGCTAAAGTTAAAGCCCTTGCGAGGTAATAACTTAAAAAAGCTATCCAAATACCATGTCCACCAAGAGACGGGGCGATAATATGATGAATTGCTAGATATATTATAACAGCTGCAATGCCCGCATTTCGCATTTCCCGCGTTTTTGTTGTTCCGATGAAAACCCCATCCATTTGCCATGCTGCAAAGCCCATAATAGGTGCGAGCGCGCAATAAGGAAGATAGGTGCGGGCACTCTTTATGACGTCTGGATCACTAGTTAAGAAATTTATAAAATATGGACCCAGTACAAATATAGCCCCGCTAATAAGTACTGCGAAGAGAATTGAAAACTCGGTCGTAAGTTTTACGGCTCTATCAAAGCGTGCTCTGTCTTTGGCACCATAAGCGGCTCCTGTCACCGCTTCTGCTGTGTGGGCGAAAGCATCTAAGACAAGCGCGACTATGGTGATGAATTGCATGAGTATGTGGTAGCCCGCCAAGAATATCACGCCTTGGGTTGCTGCTGCGTTTCCAAAAAAACTAAAACCTATTGTCATGGCGATTGTACGGATGAAGATATTGCTGTTGGTTACGCCTAGTTTGCGCAAGGCGTTGGGGTTAAGGAGTTGCTTCTTGGTGAGAACTTCGGTTTTAAAACCTCCGCGCCTTTTAATTTCAGTATAAGCTAGCCATAAGCCAGCGGCTAGTCCGCACCACTCAGCGATGGCTGAAGCAATCCCGACCCCCCATAGACCCCAACCAAAATTTATGACGAAAAGCGGAGATAAAATGACGTTGGCTAGATTTAGAATGATTTGCATTTTAAGCGCTAATTGGGAACGGCTTATACCGACAAACCATCCCATCAAAGCAATGGAAGCTAAGGTGGCAGGGAGTCCCCATAACCGCGCGCCGATATAAGTTGCAGCAGAGCTTTCAATCGTAGGCGAGGCCGTAAAGACTTTGAACGCACCCGCTAAGAGCAGGCCTTGAGAGAAAAATATCAACAGGCCAATTAGAAAGCCAAGCGGGACGGCTCTGAAGAGATGCGCTTGCACAGCGTTTGGATCATTTGCTCCGTCTGATTGCGCTGCGAGGCCGGCTGTACTCATGCGAAGGAAGCCGAAGCCCCAATAGGCTATACCGTAAATGACAGCGCCTAAACCAATGCCAGCGAGAGAGGTGGTAGTGCTATAGCGCCCGATAACAAATGTATCGACGAGGCCGACGATTGGCGCGGCCGCATTGGCTAACATAATAGGCCAGCTTTGTTGGAAGATTGATTTGCGGGTTAACGCCATCCCGCCTTGGCTTGTCATTATTCGGCTTTAGCCGTCAGGTAATGACCATGCATGGCCGCAATCGGTTTATCGTAGTCACCTTGCCAAGCCTGGACGCGAACATTTGCAACACGGGAGCCTTGCTTGAAAATAAGTGCACGGGCGTAGGTGTCTTTTGGGTTTCCCTTGCGTAAATAATCAACATTTATGCCGATGGGCTTAGGTAGTCCTTGCCCATCAGTTGAAAGGAAAAGCTGTGCAATGGCTGCTATTTCCATCAAGCCACTTATTGCGCCGCCGTGCAGGGCAGGCAAAACAGGGTTTCCTATGTTACTCTCCACATATGGCATAACCAATGTGAACTCTTTGCCGATAATAATGGGTTTAACACCTAATGTTTGTGCATAAGGGATTCGTTGTAGGGCTTTCGTAATTTTATCTAAAGTTGCCATGTTATTCAGACCCCTTTTGTTTCTTTTTCTGCTGAGCCATAATTTGAGGACCTGTTGCCATAAATGTGGCTTGTGCTGTTGCTATAGGGTCCATTTCATCTCCGTCGTGAGCGACGGCGCGTAGGAAAGCCACGTGTTTTGTGGCTTTGTAACAATGGGCTTGAGCAATGATTGTTTCGCCGGGCTTTGCGGCTCTCATATAATCAATGGAGAGGTTCAGTGTTGCGCAAGCGCTAGGGGTATCGAAGCCTGCTATGGCTGCGAGTCCACAAGCTTGGTCAAGCAGTGTTGAAACCGCGCCGCCGTGCAAAACGCGCGTATCAGGGTCTCCAATGAGGTCAGGGTTATATGGTAGGCTCATGGTGGCGCTGCCTTTGTCAACGGCAACGAATTTAATGCCAAGCTTTTTGGAATGCGGCGTTGCTTCCGTGAAGGTTGGGCCCATTTCCCAGAGGCGCTGTATAAATTCGTCTGATGCCATTTTGTCCTCGATTCGGACCTTTTCTAAAGGCATTCGTAAAGCGCGTCTATAATGCGGCGCGGTCGAGTGTCTCCTAATAACGCGCTATTTTGTAAATTCATAACATAAGCGCCATGTATCCCCGTGACGGGATCTGCAAATACGCATGAGCCGCCCCAACCGCTATGGCCTAAAGTTTGTGGATTGGGCCCGTAAAAATAATTAGGGTCATTTACTAACAAACCCGCTGCATATGTCGTCTCAAAGGGGAGCACAAGATTTTGACCAGATATGCGAGGCATACGGAGCTTCTCGACCACATCTTCGGCAAGGAAAACAGTTTGATCTATTTTTCCGTCTATAACTATTTGCATCATCCGCGCGAGGCTTTGGGCTGTGGCGTGGCAATTACTCCCCGCAAATTCAGCTTCTCGCCATTTTGTAAGATTACCACGTGGCGCGGAGGCCTTACTTAAAAACGCGAGGCGTTTGGCCTCATTAATTTCGCCAAGTTCAGGCGGTGATTTTGGTTTGACCATAGCGGCGCAGCGCGCATGTTCGGAAGCGGGAAGCCCAATCCAAATATCAAGGTCTAAATCACGGGAAAACTCTTCTCGAATAATTTGGCCTAAGCTTCTATCATCCGTTCGCTGGGCAATTTCCCCCACTAAAAACCCAAATGTATTTGGATGATACCCGCTCATCGACCCTGGTTCAAACAAAGGCGCTTGGCCTGCAAGCTCGGCGCACGTTTTATCCCAATCATACCAATCATCTGCGGCCCAATTTGGATTTGATATAGCTGGTAATCCTGCTTGGTGAGACATGATTTGTCCGACAGTTATATTTTCTTTTCCGTGCTGACCAAACTCAGGCCAGAAGCTTGTTACCAATTGGTCATATCCAACTTTATCTTGGTCAACAAGATAAGCGATAGCTAATGCCGCAGCGGCTTTGCCAGAAGAATAAACTGAGAATAGTGTACTATTAGTGACACATGTTTGTTTCTGTCTATCGGCCCAGCCGCCTTTTAAGTCCGCTAATAAAGTCCCATTTTGATAAACGCAAAATTGCGCGCCAAGTTCACCTCCATCAAAAAAATTTGCGGTAAAGGCATCAGCGACTGGCGCAAACCCAGTCTGAGTGAAAATTTCAAAAGGTGTATCGGTCATATATAATACTTCAGTCAAGCTGGTTGCTAATCTAACACGCCTTTGACAATTGAGCCAAATGGCGACTGCCCGAGAACGGCTATCTGCATTTGAGATGAAACCTTATTGATAGCTTCTTGGGGCCGAGCTACGGGATGTAGCGCTATACGTAACGGTCGGGTGCCTTTGGGCATTGCTATTGCACCTGCAATTGCACGCGGAATATCCATTGGGTCCGTTTCGCCGCCGCCCGCTTCTCGTTTGCCCATGCCTGCTGTGAATTGCGGATAAGCAGAGATAATGTCATCAGACAAACGCGCTTTTAGCGCCGCTGACGGCGTGTTTTGATTGGACCATATTTTTGTTGGATAACCGCCGGGCTGTATAATCGTTACCTCGACACCATGAGGGGCAACTTCATAGGCCATTTGCTCACTCAGCGCTTCAAGAGCAAACTTTGTCGGCGAGTATTGTCCAAAACCAGGAATGACGACACGGCCGAGTTGCGATGTTACATTGAAAATATGTCCGTTTTTATTGGCCCGCATGGACGGTAGAACAGCTTTTATCATACGCTGGGGGCCATAGACATTTGTATCAAAAATAAGCTGTGTCGCCACCATGTCTTGGGCTTCAATCGGGCCTGCAATGGATATACCCGCATTGTTAATCAGGACGTCAAGTTTTCCTCCGGCTGCTTTAACCGCTGCATTTACGCCTGATTGAACCTGACTGTCTTCGGTTACGTCAATTTCAAGTACGGTAATGTCGAGTGCATCAGACCAAGCAAGGGCTTCAAGTTCTGCTGCTTCTGGCCGAGGAAGATTACGCATTGTTGCAAAGACTTTAGCACCTAGCCGTGCATAATGTTCTGCTCCCAGACGGCCAAACCCTGAAGAACAGCCCGTTATTAAAATCGATACGCCAGTTAGATCAATGCTCTCTGCGGCTGATGCCTCGGATACAGGTGTTTTGGAACAAGCCGCTGCATATGCCGCTACTGAGACGGAAGCCCCAAGGAGAAGGTTGCGGCGATTAAGTTTGAACGTATCTGACATGAATAAACTCCGGTAATTTATGCAGGTGTTAACAGTTTTTACGAGATGTGTCCGCAAAAAGTTAGGCAGAAGATCGATGTCGCAACGTTATAATATTTTTACATTAAGAGGCGTAGCTTCGATGAGAGCGTCTTGTTCTCTTACTAAAGGTAACTCGCCTGCATCCATGTTTGCTGTCGCTGACAGGATAGAAAAAATACTAGAAACAGATTTTGCAAGACTATCATGCGCACTCATGCCGTTTAAGACGTGCGCCAGAAATGTTGCACTCAATGCGTCACCGCCGCCATTCGGAACTGTTTTGAACTTCTTATGTTGCACCAAAGCGCTCTGATACTTATCTGTATAAAGAGCGCCAATTTCACTTTCACCATCTTCATTTTTAATAGGGACTGATGTCACTAAACTTTGTATAGATAAGTGAGTGGCGGCATTTTTTATGCTAGCAAGAGAGTGTGGCTCACAATCGGTTATAAATGAAAATTCCCAAGCATTCGGTGTGATAATG
The DNA here is from genome assembly GCA_023300105.1 of Hellea sp. Lineage (GTDB taxonomy): Bacteria > Pseudomonadota > Alphaproteobacteria > Caulobacterales > Maricaulaceae > Hellea. The sequence continues at coordinate 9,736 of JALZWM010000140.1, read as the reverse complement.
TCAGCTTGCGGGACTAATTTAGATTTGATGGCTTCGGCATGTTGTTGGGGGATATAGAGTCGTCCATTATCTCCCATGACTGGATCTACGATAATAATGGGGTCTGAATTGGCCGCTCTAACATCCTCAATGATGTCTAAAGCAATATCAATATGTGATTCAGCTGCCAAATAACCCGTTACTACGCCGTCGATGGAGATGTTTTGTTCTTTTATGGTACTCCACATAGACCGTATATGATCGGCGCTGAGAGGCTGTCCGCCTGGAGGCCCCCATCCTGGGTGACGCCCTAAAACTGTCGTCGGCACAACTATTGTCTCTATACCAAGACGGCGCAAACAAAATGCGCTCGCGGTTGCACCGACGCGGCTAGCAGCAACAAATGAAGAAAAGACGAGAGCTGTTTTCATTCTTGGAAACGACTATATAAGCTAAGGAAAAGCAACTGGAGTTTCTATGTCTTTGACGATTTATCATAATCCGCGGTGTTCTAAATCACGTCAGACGTTAAAACTGATAGAAGATGCGGGTGTTAACGTCGATATCATCCTTTATTTGGATGATTCATTATCCGAAGCGACAATATCCACACTCTTACAAAAGTTAAAATTTTCGTCTGCACGACAACTTATGAGGAAAGGAGAAGCCATTTACAAAGAGCTTAACCTTAAGGAAGAGCTTGATGAAACTAAGCTTATTGCTGCTATGTCAGTACACCCAAAACTCATTGAACGTCCTATTATAGTTAAAGATAACAGGGCATTACTCGGTCGTCCGCCCGAAAATGTGGTGCAATTTCTATAAAAAGTTAAAAAAAGCCATCCTATAAACACCTTGTTAAGCAAAACAGGTCATTTCTTTCATTAACCATAGTTTTCCTCATTCGAGAGGTATTGCTAATTTGGAGGAATAAGATGCGTCTTGCAGTTTGTGCATTATCAGCGATGTTGCTATCGGGATGTTCTTGGGTGAACGGCCTAAGGGACTCTACCCGCGTTCAGAATAACGTTCGTTATAATAATTTCTCACAGTATGGGGGGCAATATGCTCCCGGACAGGCAGGATTCGCTCAAGGTCAACACAGTCCTTGTATGGTTTACTCGCCTCGCGCACCAATCCCTCAAGGCTGTAATCCTGCTCAGGTAACGATGGGAGCTGCTTCGGGTGGTTTTTCTCAGCAACCTAATTTTGGCAGCGGTAATTATGCAAGTTCCGGATATGGCTCGCATGCAGATGTTGCTGGACAGCAGTCTGCAAAATATAAGCCGCGCAAGAGTTTGCGTAAGCCAAAACTCAGAGGCACCTTATCTGTTGGACTTGAGAAAAGTATCTCGGGGGATTTGTTTGATGCTAATGATTTGGGCGGTTTTAACCCTGCCACATCTTATAGTCCCAAGACGTTCGATGAAAGTTCATCAGTAGGGTCTACTGTGGATGGGGGACAATTGGTTGATACACTATATACATCCACCGTTGAGGGCGTTTCCCAATCACCAATCACTTTTAATAATGCCCATAGCACGCCTTTAAGTATCAAGGGCGGTCTCGAATATATAGTTACTCCAAAAACTACGGTTTTTGGTAACATTGGTTATGGTTACGCAGAAGGCGAAGGTGTTGAAGCTGCACAAATAACAGGTGAGTTGCGACGTGAAGTTAGAACGCGTGACTTTGCAGGAGACCCTATCGCTCTCGTCAGTGACGTAACGAATACTGGTTTTATTCCTAATGAGAACATTGCAAACTTCACATATGAGTTTTCGGCACAAGAACGTATAGATTTAGAAGTCGGCGCTAGACATTACTTTAATCCAATCATTAAAAATCAAGGATTTAAGACTGTGACACCTTTCTTAAGTGCTGCCGTTGGAGCGACCTACCATAACGCTGTTTCATTTGATGTGTCGCAAAACCAACGTTTCTTGGAACGTGCGTTTGAGTCAGACGGAGCTACAGCAGACTATTATAATGTAGCGGGTCCTACAACTTCGGTTGAAGTTTTTGATAGCGAATGGGTTCCAACAGGACAATTAAATGCAGGTGTTGAATGGCAAGTTACGCCTAAGACAGCTTTGGCGTTCGAGTCAGGTTTGAAATTCCAAGGGTCACGGGATTTTGAAAATGGTGAAAATAGCAGCACCAACATCGCTATACCATTTACGGTTAGAGGAAGTTACAATTTTTAGCTAAATTGTTGAAAAAATTAAGGTTTCGTTTTTGATTTGAGAACCATTTCTTAAACATACTGTGGTTTAAGATGTTTCAGTTAAAGAAAATTTTGAAGAAGGAGGCCGATATGAGGCTTGCAGTTTGCGCATTATCAGCGGTTTTATTGTCAGGGTGTTCCTGGCTTGGTATGGGCGGCCAAAACGGAAGTTTTGGTCAAGCAGGAGGCGCTTACGGTGCTTCAGGAGGCGCTTACGGTGCTGATTGTGCTCAAGGCGCAAATTTCGGCGGAGGCGCATATGGTGCCTGTGGAGCTGGTGGCGGTTACAGTGTAGCTGATAACGGTTACGGTCAAGGTGCTGGCGGATACGGCGCCGGAGCTGGTTACGGCCAAGGTTTTGGCGGGTACGGCGCTGGAGCAGGTTACGGTCAAGGTGCTGGCGGGTACGGCGCTGGAGCAGGTTACGGTCAAGGTGTTGGCGGATACGGTGCTGGAGCAGGTTACGGTCAAGGAGTTGGCGGATACGGTGCTGGAGCAGGTTATGACCAAGGTTTTGGTGGATACGGCGCTGGAGCTGGTTTTGGAGCGACAACACTAGGCTCAAATGCGCCATTTGGTTCCGCTGTTGGAACAGGTTTCGGTGGAAGTCAGTTCGCTGGCGGTCAAGTGGTTGGAACACAATTCAATAACGGTCAATTTGTCAACGGCGCAGGCGTTCAAACAGTTCAAGGTGCACCAGTTTATGTGCCACAACCTTATCCTGCATATTACGGAGTTCCTCAATTACGCGGTGTTAGCGGCGGTTTCGCTTCAGCAGCCCTTCCATTCGGCTTGGGCCTTGCTCTTGGAACTGAATTTGGAGTTGGCGGAACGATAAAAAGCAGTAAAGAAGCTGGTCCTGCTGATGGCGGCGGCGGTAGAGCTGCAGGTTTTGATAGTATTTCATACGATGATGCCTTCGATAATTTGAATACAATCGGCGGATCAGGTGAATTTGATGTTAGCCGCAATACAACTCTCTTGGGTAAAGTTCAGTATGGTCAAGCAAATGGTAACACTGTTGACACTGGCGCCTTTACACCTGGTACGTTTGATTCAGCAGGCGTTTTCACTCAAACACCGGGTAGTGTCACACGCGATGTTGAGGGTGAATTCAGCGACTTGAAAACTTGGACATTTGAAGGCGGCGTTCGTCAGTATGTCGGAGCTAACCCTGCATTCCGTCCATACGTCGGCGCAACAGGCGGTGTTGTACGCAATAACAATGTTACTTTAACACAAACAGATACTGCAGATGGTTCCCTGTTTAATGAACAAGAACTTATCGACAGTAGTTGGAATCCAACAGCTTCAGCCATTGTTGGTTCTGAGATCGCTGTAGGTAACCGGACATCGATTGGTTTAGAGTCTGGTGTACGTTGGACTGACAACTTCAGTGGTACAGATAGTGATCGTTGGTCTATTCCTCTGACACTTCGTGGACGGGTTGCATTCTAGCTTAACCGAAAATTAACCACAGAATCAGAAACCCGGGTTTAAACGCCCGGGTTTTTTTATATGTTTAAGAAGTTCCTTTAAAAGAAATCCCAATAACGAGTTGGCCCTTTCATTGCAACGTTGATGTTTGATGATTGGAATCGGTAACAAATGTGCCAATTCGACACAATAGGGAATGGAACTATGCGTATCTTAATTTTAGGCGTTTCAGCAATAGCATTATCAGGGTGTTCTTGGTTAGGGCTTGGCGGAAGCAATAATGATTATCAAAGTTATAAACAACGAGCTAACACTGGAAATTATAACTATGGACAACAAGCACAAAAGACTAAATCGAGTAACAACTGTCATTCTGGTCAGTGTTTAAGTCGCTGGAATGTTGAGGCAGCTGTTGGGCCGTCATTTAATGTTGGCGGGAATGCCGTAACAGGTAGCAGAGCTCATACAGAATTAGGCTCTGATTTAAACAATGTTAATTTCAGTGAGGCTTACCAGCCAGGTGTTAGAGGCGAAATTGGCGGATCATACGCTTTACAGCCAAACCGTAAAATCACTGCGAATGTCTTTTATGAGCAAGCTGACAGTGATGGTGATTTCGATTGGGGTACAATCGGTACACAAGAGTTAAGAGGCGGTTTGTCAGATTATGAAACTTATGGCGCTGAAATTGGATTGCGTCAGTATTTTACACCACGTCGTGGTGGCGGAATTATTGGGAATTTCCGTCCTTATGTTGAAGGTAGATTAGGTGCGACGCATCTAAACGACATTAGCATTGAAGGCGCTACGCTTGACGGCACCGCATTTGGTGCAGGTGAAGACATCGCTTTTTATGAAAGTGGATGGGTTGGGTCTGCAGCTGGCCTCGTTGGTATTGAAACGCCAATTGCGCGTCATGCAACCATAGCACTTGAATCTGGTGTGCGTTATACACAAGCTCAAGGATCTGATAACTCTGACATTTTGGGCGGATCGCCGCTTAGCGGAACAAATAATGGCGGAAGCAGAACATCTATACCTGTTATGCTACGCGGACGTTATCGTTTCTAGAACGTTCTTAGAAAATTGAAATAAATCAATCCCGGCTTTTTAGTCGGGATTTTTTTGTTTAATTTGGTTTAGAGTTTTCTTCGAAAATCCACCTATCTATTTTTGCCTCAAGTAAATCTAGCGGCATGCCGCCATCTTTCAATACGGTATCGTGGAAAGTTCGAAGGTCAAATTTATCACCCAAGGCGGTTGTCGCGCGCTCTCTGAGTTCAATGATTTTTAATTCGCCAATTTTATAAGCAAGCGCCTGACCGGGCCAGCTAATATAGCGCTCTACTTCTGTTTTGATATTATGCGGCGCAAGAGCTGAGTTTTCAAAGAAACACGCTTCGGCTTGTTCGCGGCTCCAGCCTTTCCAATGCATCCCCGTATCCACAACAAGGCGGCAGGCGCGCCACATTTCATATGTGAGCTGCCCAAATTTTTCATAGGGTGTTTTATATATGCCCATTTCCGCAGCAAGCTTTTCTGAGTAAAGCCCCCATCCTTCGCCGAAAGCGTTTGGGTAAAGGCTTTGTCTGAAGCGTGAAACATTTTTAAGTTCTTGTCCAAGTGCGATTTGGTGATGGTGACCGGGTACGCCTTCGTGGGCTGTGAGGGCTGGAAGATTATAGAGCGGACGTTGTTTAAGATCATAAGTATTTACAACATAATTTCCGGCGCGGTGCTGTTCTGGATTTCCACCCCAATAACGTCCCGTTGTATAAGTGGGGGCAATCTCTGCAGGTACGGGTATAACCCCGTATGGAAGACGGGGGAGTATGCCGAAGAATTCTGGCATTTTGCCGTCAATTTGTTTTGCAACCCATGCCGCTTCTTTGAGTAGTTGCTCTTCGGACGTGGCATAAAATTGTGGGTCAGTGCGCAGGAAGTTTAAGAAGTCCGCAAAGCTGCCATCAAAGTTTAGGTCTTCGATAATCATGTCCATCTCAGACCGTATTCGCGCGACTTCGCTCAGGCCAAGTTCGTGAACGTCGTCAGGAGATAGGTCAAGCGTTGTGAAATAACGCACTAAAGCACGGTAATATTGGCGTCCTTCTTCCGTTGTTCCAATGCCAACATTCCGGCGGGCCTTTGGCAAATATTCTGATGTAAGAAATTTTTCTAAGTCACGATACGCGGGTAAAACCGAGCTGTTAATGACGGCCTCGCCTAAGGCTGTGAGCCGTGTTATGTCTTCTTCACTAATTGTATCTGGAAAAACAGTAAACGGTTTGAAGAAACTATGATCTTTGGCTTTACCAGTACCTAAATTTTTTACCATGTCGATGATGCTGGGAATAATCTCTGCGGAGGCTGTCATATTTGTTTGAATACCGCGCTGCATGTTGGCTTTGTGTTGGGCAAAGTAAAGCGGTAATTGAGAAAGCCTTGCTGCATAGGCTTCGTAATCATCAGCCGTAGTAAAAGTGGTCTGCCTTGATATGTAGCTCATCTGGTTGAAGAAACCGCTATCATTTGTAAAGGGAATGCGGGCCTCATCAAAGGGCATCATTCTTTGACGTTGCTGGAGAACAAAGCCCAAGAGATCGTAATTCAGCCGTTTTTCTCCGGACATTGGCCGAGCAGAAAGCGCGGCATGACGCCGAATAAATTCAGTTGTTATTTTTTCATAATTCTTAGCGCCCTCGGGTGTGACATTGGGTAATTTACGTAGCGCGTCTCTGTCACCTTCTTGGCCTGCGGCAATTGGGTTTCCTAAAATTTCAGCTTGTTCAAAGTCTGCAATGAGGGTGCCTAATGTATCGTCAACGCGGCATTGCCTAACCTCATCAACAATAATGACCGTACCATTAGGGCAAAAGGCTATATTGTTTGTTGGGGTAGTCGTAGACGGTACTTGAGCCATTCCTACGCTGGGCGCACAAAACAGCAGAGTGCTTAGGAGTATGAAATTCTGAAGTTTCATTATTCATCCATTTTAATGAATAATCGCTGTAACGCGCGTTTGAAGTCTCGACAAGGGAAATCAACACGGGTGATGAAGGCTATTAGGCGAGTTTTTCATCAGATAATTTGTGTTGTAACCCCGTACGCTCGCAAATGCAAACAAGCTCGCCGCGTTGATTATAGGCGCGGTGCTCAAATGTCACGATGCCTTGGGTGGGGCGAGATTTCGACTCACGGAGGGCTTTAATTTCTGTCTCAACATGAATGGTGTCACCGGGGAATAGAGGCGTTGGAAAGCGGACCTTATCTGTACCGAGATTGGCTACAGCTGTGCCCAATGTTGTATCCCCCACGGAAATGCCAACGACTAACCCTAGAGTGAAATAACTATTGATAAGCGGTTTGCCGAACTCTGTTTCATTCTTACAATATTCCGCATCCAAATGAAGTTGCGCAGGATTATGCGTCATTGAGGTGAAGAGGATATTGTCTGTCTCGGTGAGGGTGCGCCGTATCGGGTGCTTAAAAATTTGCCCAACTTCTAATTCATCAAACCACTTACCAGCCATTACGACGTCTCCCCAAATAATTCACGGCCAATGAGCCAGCGGCGAATTTCAGATGTGCCCGCGCCAATTTCCATAAGCTTTGCATCGCGCCAAAGTCTGCCCGTAGGACTCTCATTAATATAGCCCATCCCGCCGAGCATTTGGATGGCGTCCGACGCCATTTGCGTTGATTTTTCAGCGGCGTAAAGAATACAGCCAGCCGCATCTTTGCGAGTTGTCTCGCCGCGATCACAGGCAGCGGCTACAGCGTAAACATAGGAGCGCGCAGTCGAGAGCGTGACATACATATCAGCAAGCTTACCTTGCATGAGTTGGAACGTGCCGATGGGTTTTCCAAATTGTTTGCGCTCATGAATATAGGGCAGAACGACATCAAGACAGGCTTGCATAATACCAATGCTAATCCCTGAGAGGACAACGCGTTCATAGTCCAAACCGCTCATGAGGATTTCCGCGCCTTGGCCAATGTTGCCGACGACGTTTTCATCGGAAACAAAGCAATCTTCGAAAACAAGTTCGCACGTATCAGAGCCGCGCATGCCAAGCTTGTCGAGCTTTTGCGCGGTCGAAAATCCGTCCATATCAGGCGTAATAATAAAGGCCGTAATGCCTTTGGACCCGCCCGTTGGGTCGGTCTTGGCATAGACCAATAATGTGTTGGCTTCGGGGGCATTTGTAATCCACATCTTATTACCATTGAGCAGGTAACCGCCTTGGGCTGCTTCGGCTTTAAGTTTCATAGACACCACATCAGAGCCCGCGCTGGGTTCACTCATAGCGAGGGACCCGACGTGCTCACCGCTCATAAGCCCCGGCAGGTATTTCGCCTTTTGCTCGGCATTGCCCCAGCGGCGAAGTTGATTGATACAAAGATTAGAATGGGCGCCGTAGGATAGGCCCACAGAAGCGCTGGCGCGGCTAATTTCTTCAACCGCAATGGTGTGCTCCAAATAGCCAAGGCCCGTGCCGCCATCTTCTTCGGAGACTGTAATCCCATGAAGGCCAAGTTCACCCATAAGCGGCCAGAGATGGCGCGGGAATTTATTGTCTTTGTCAATATCGGCGGCAATCGGGGCGATATGTTCCTGCGCAAAGCCATAAACACTCTCGCGTATCATCTGCGTTTCTTCGGAATGTCCAAATTGAAGGGTCGGGTATGATGTTGTCATTATTTTGTCTTTCTATTTGTCACACCGCCGCGCGGCGAAGCCGTGCCCGGTGCCCATATCTAATAATCGCGCCTCCATGCGGCTTCGCGTTTACCGCGAGACCTAGGCATGGGTTCCGGGTGTCTCTACGAGACACGGCGGAATGACGTGTGTTATGTCTCTTTCTCAATCTCTTCGAGGCTCAGCAAAACTTCACCATCAGTCACTAGGGCATCAGCAATCACAGGAACCTCAGCCACGATACCATCGCGCGGCGCCTCAAGCGTCATTTCCATTTTCATCGCTTCCATAATGATAAGCGCATCGCCCGCTTTGACTGTGTCGCCAGCTTTGGCATTCACGGCGATAATCTTCCCGGGCATGGGCGCGGTAAGGGCGTTGGAGGATACTGCTTCATTGGAAGTATAAGTTGGAAAAAATGCCTTGGAAAAAACGCCTTCTCGATGGAGGCTAACATGGTCTTCTCGAATTGAGTATGCCCATTCCATGTAATAATTTAGCGAACTTGAAAGGTCTATGGCCAAAGAGCCTTCTTGTGGATCAACTGCTTCTTTGTGTTCAATTCTGACAATATCAGTACCTACACAAACTTTAGCGAAATACTCATTATCTTCTAAAATATGGACACGCACTTCATTTCCATTTGCTTGAAATATATGAACTGAATTATTTGGTAAATTTAACCGCCATCCATCAAGATATTGATTGAGAGCTTGAGGGTTATGCCATTTACCTGCCTTATATTCCAAGAATAGGGCAGCCAACGCAAATATTCTGTTGTCATTACTTATGTCAGTCCCAACTAATTTAGTTTGGTGGGTAGGGATAAATGCCGTGCTAATTTTTCCTGCTTCAAAGTCTTCGTGTTTTAGACAATTTGCAAGAAAAGCACTGTTATTATTTAAACCACTGGCTTCAATTTCTAAAATGCCAAAAGACGTGTTTGATATAGCTTCTTCTCTGGTCATTGAAAAACCGATTATTTTGGCAATCATAGGATCATAGAATATACTAATTTCGCTACCGCCATCGACGCCAGTGTCTATTCGGTAGCCACCTTCTTCTTCATCTTCACTTCTCCAGTTATCAGTATCAATAGACCACAGTTTTCCTACACTCGGTAAAAAGTCATTCGCAGGATCTTCTGCATAAAGTCTTGCCTCAACAGCATGACCTTCCATTTTAATATCTTTTTGCTTGGGGAGTTTTTCACCTTGCGCGACGCGAATTTGTAGCTCGACTAAATCAAGCCCTGTAATCATCTCGGTCACAGGATGTTCGACTTGCAATCTTGTATTCATTTCCATGAACCAGAAACCATCTTTACGGAGCTTGCCTGACCCGTCCACGATAAATTCCACTGTGCCTGCGCCGACATAGTTCACGGCTTTGGC
>JALZWM010000139.1 GCA_023300105.1 Hellea sp. | reverse complement strand
TTTGGTGGCGATATCAATGGCGGCGCGCTCATAGAGGCCATGCTGATCGCCTGTGCGGTAACGGTGATTATAAGCAAAGCCGCGGTCAGGTGAGGGCACGCTAGAAGCGTCCGATTTCAGGCGTCCTTTCATCTCTTCAAAGATCGTATCTTTAAGCGCGGTTAAATCCGCCGTGACAGCATTGGTATAAGTATTCTCTGCGTCCAAATGCGCGCGGATAAGCACGTCAAGTTTGGACGTATCGTTCATCACCTCTTGCCAATTATCATCCTTCATCCAGGCGTAATCATCGGTTCGGGTAAAACCTAGCTGAGTCGTCTCAGTCGGAATTTTACGCGCTGTTGGCGGAGTAGCGGAGGTATTGAGTTTAGCTGTCATGGGCGCGTGTTAGGCGGTTTGCATAGGGATTGCAAAATCAATTTTGAGTCATGATAAATGTAGACAGAATTTTTTCTTATGCTTAATCCAAGATATGAAAAATACTTACAGAAAACTCTGCGCTGTGCTGGCTTGGGCCGTGATCATCTTGCAATACATTGTCATGGTGCGAGGCGGAGAGTTTGGCGGGATCGCCGCATCGACTTTGAGCTATGTTGGATATTTTACAATTTTGACTAATATTTTGGCGGCTCTAGCTTTCTCTATCCCTTTCTACAAAGCAGAAAGCGCGGTTTTTCGGTTTTTTAATAAGCAATCCGTACGCGCCGCGATTGCGCTCTATATCTTGGTTGTGGCCGTTGTTTATTATGCCCTACTCGCGAAAATTCATGACCCGCAAGGCCTATCTGTTTATTTGAACTTCAATTTACATTTCCTTCTGCCTGTCCTGTATATTTTGGATTGGCTTATCTTCGCGGATAAAGGCGCAATGTCATTTAAGCATCTTCCGTTATGGGTTGCGTATCCTGTGGTTTATGGGCTTTTCACTATTCTTCGCGGCGCTTTGACAGGGGTCTACCCTTATCCGTTTTTAAATATCACCGAGCTTGGCTTTGGCGGGGTTTTAATCAATATGATTGGCTTCGCCTTTATCTATGCGATTGGCGGGACACTCTTTATTTTGCTTGGGCGTAAGATGACACCTAAACTAACTTAAAATTACGAGCCGAGGATTAACGAGGCGGGATTAAAACCAATTTCCCTGTGAATTTTTTATCTAAGAAATCTTGCTGCGCGGCCGCGATGTCTTTGAGCGGATATGTTTTCGCGAGGACAGGTTTTATATCGTCATTTTCTATATATGTAATTAGGTTTTCAAACACGGCGCGATCTTGGAACGTACTGCCCATTAATGTCAGGTCTTTCAAATAAAGCGTACGCACATCAAGCTCGACAAGCGGCCCCGCGATTGCGCCGACTGTGCCGTAGCGCCCGCCGACTTTTAACAGCTTAAGATAATTAGGCCATTTAGGTCCCGCCACGACATCGACAACAACATCGATGGTGTTTTCACCGAGCTTACGTATCAAATCATCATTGCGGTCAATGACTTCATCTGCGCCTAGGCCTAAGACGGCAGCGTGTTTCGTGCTGGACGCCACTGCTATAACATAGGCTCCGCGCCGCTTGGCGAGTTGCACCGCCGCAGAACCAACCCCGCCTGATGCGCCCGTAATTAAAACGCGCTCTTGGACAGGGTTTAATTCGATAAGGTTTAGTCTGTGAAGGATATTTTCTGCGGTTGAATAAGCGCAGGGGATAGAGGCAAGTTCAGCGTCGCTCCATGAGGATAAAACGGCAAATGTTTCATGGGCGGGGGCGGCGACATATTGCGCGAAACCGCCATCTCGTTCAGACCCAATTGTAATGCAATTCATAGTTTGATCGCTATCTGGATTATCTGGATTTGCCATCATGCTCCGAACCAAAACCCGCTCGCCCATACGGGCGCTATTAACGCCTCCGCCAACGGCTACGATATGTCCGCAAATATCTGCGCCTTGGATACGCGGAAATTGCAGCGGTATTCCGCTCCAGCTTGCATCGTCATTATCTAGGGCGTCATAGCCTTCACTACCGCCTGATTGCGTCGCGGATGTCACAGTTTTGGAGTACCAGCCAATACGCGTATTTATATCGGTGTTATTTATGCCCGCCGCCGCAACGCGTATGAGGACTTCATTGTCTTTGGGCTGCGGGACGCTCACGTCATTACGGTAATCAAGGGTTTCAAACCCGCCGTGCCCTGTCAGGAGAACAGCTGTCATATTTTGCGGGATAGTATGGGGCATAAGTGTCTCTTGATTGTCTGAGGCTAAAGTCTGCGAGAAATTTGTAATAGGCAAGCATCAATCTTGTTAATCAGGCCATATCTATCCGTGCTTATACGGCCTCTAATTTGCGCCGCTGCGCGGAAACTCGAAACTCAATCCTCACTTATAGGCGCGCGTTTATAGTGCGTTATGACTGATGATACGTCCCACATTATCCCCCAAGCGCTTGAGCGGTTCCTAGATAATATAGACCAGCTTACGGCCGGTGATACGACTGAGCTTGATCTCGTACGGCTTGACCAATTGGCCCGCACGTTCTCGGTTTACCTCAAAGCCGCGCATGATTTTGACGCGCACTCTCGCCTTGTTGCTGAGGCGACAACCCAACAGAAATACACTCGCTATGAAGACCTCCCCCCGCCTAGCGCAGCAGACCGCGCCCGCCTCATTGCCCGTCTTCGAGCTCTCTATGATAAGGTCAATGCAGGCGAGGAAATTCCAGACCTTCTTGAATAAATGCCCCGGTAATTCTTTCCATGGTATTTTCAACACGTGGTCTATTCACGCCAAGCCGCATCAAAAGCCGGCATCTGAGGATTGGCTCATCTGGCTTTTGCTCGGCGGGCGCGGCGCGGGGAAAACACGTACAGGCGCGGAATGGATAAGAGAGCAAGTCCTGCATAAGGGCAAGCGCCGTATCGCCCTTGTCGCGCCAACTTATCAAGACGCGCGTGAAGTGATGATTGAAGGCGAAAGCGGGCTAGAGAATATCGGCTATCCGTCCGAGCGCCCTGAATATGCGTCTTCTCGCCGCCGCCTAACATGGCCCAACGGCGCGGTCGGCCATGTGTTCTCCAGCGAAGACCCAGACGGTTTGCGCGGTCCGCAATTTGATTGTGCGTGGGGGGATGAGTTTTGCGCTTGGGCGCATCCTGAAGACACACTCTCAAATCTACGTCTGGCTTTGCGTATAGGGGACGCCCCGCAAATGGTGGTGACGACAACGCCCAAACCTATTGTTGCGCTTAAACGGCTCATGGGCACGAAAGGCGTTTTAATTAGCCGCGGCGCAACAGCGGATAATGAGGATAGCCTCGCGCCAAGTTTTTTGGCCGCCAT
>JALZWM010000138.1 GCA_023300105.1 Hellea sp. | reverse complement strand
ATGAAAAACTTTGAAACACGTCAGTCTAAAGCCGCCGCTTGGTTTAAATCCATGCGCGATGAAATATGCGCGGAGTTCGAAGTCCTCGAATGCGAAGCGCCAGATAAACTTTATCCTGGCGAGCCGGGGCAATTTGAATTTGAAGACTGGCAACGCAAGGTCAAAGATGGCGGCTCTTTAGATTTAGGGAGAGGAGATTTAGGGGGAGGCACGGGCGGCATGCTGCGCGGGCGTCTCTTTGAGAAATGCGGCGTTCATATCTCTGTTGTTAAAGGCGAGTTTGAAGGTGAGATGCGCGAGAAAATACCGGGCGCAAAAGATGACCCCCGCTTTTGGGCCGCCGGCGTCTCTCTTATTGCTCACCACCGTAACCCGCATGTGCCTTCGGTACATATGAATACGCGCTATATAGTGACAACGCAGGATTGGTTTGGCGGCGGAGCAGACCTCACCCCCACACAAGCCAAAGACAGAACACAAAGCTCGCCTGACGCCATTGCCTTTCATAAAGGCATGAAGGCGGCTTGTGATGCGCACGCCGTTGCGGATTATCCAAAATTTAAAAAGGGATGTGATGATTACTTTCATCTGCCGCACAGAGACGAGCCCCGCGGTGTTGGCGGTATATTTTATGACCGCTTTAACAGCGGCGATTGGGACGCAGACTTTGCTTTTACTAAAGACGTTGGACAGCACTTCCTCAAAACTTATGCTGCGATAGTCCGCAGACGCATGCATGAGCCATGGACAGAAGCCGACCGCGAAGAACAGCTTATTACAAGAGGTCGTTATGTTGAGTTTAACTTACTTTGGGACAGAGGAACGACTTTTGGGTTAAAGACCGGCGGGAATATAAAAACAATTCTAAGCTCTATGCCGCCTGTTGTAAAATGGCCATAAGCCCTAGAATATATTCTCAACAGACTAAGGTTTGGCCTTCACTGTGTTTTGTGGTATAATCTTATATGTCTAAATTATCTAAAATTAGTTTCGCACTCGTGCTCATGCTTGCAACGGGCAGTTCAGCTGCGGCGCAAGTCATTGTCAGCGGTCATGGCGAGGCTAGAGATTGTTATATGAGCACTAAATTAGGCAATATGGGAACACCCCGCGCTATCAAAACATGTAAAGCCGCAATTTCAGACGAGCTAAAACAGAAAGACCTCGCGGCAACTCATACAAATCTTGGCGTTTTATTGATGCGCAAAGGCGATTATGCAGACGCGCAATTACATTACAAACATGCTATAGAGATAAAACCTGAGATATCAGAAGCTTATATAAATTATGGTGCAAGCTTAATTTATTCCGGTGATTATCAAGAGGCTGTCGCCGTGATAAACACAGCCATAGATCTAAAAACTGTTAAACTGCCAGAAGCGCTCTTTAACCGTGCCATGGCTTATGACCGTCTTGCCAATTATACGGACGCGTATAAAGACCTTCAACATGCTCTCACTCTACGGCCGCAATGGCCTGCCGCGCTTAGCGCTATAGAAAACTATACCGTTACAACACGTTCTAAATCTAATTAATTATCTCTGTAAAATATCTAAGTAAATCATCTATGTAAATTGGGCCACATACAGCTTGAGTTTATAGACTCATACGCTATCAAGGCCCTAAAATAAGGTAGGCTCTTAAAGCATGAAAAAAATACAATCTTCCTACGATTATGATGATTTAATCATCAGCGGTAATAAAAGCTTATTTGGCGAAGGGAATGCTAAGCTTCCTCTTCCTCCTATGTTAATGCTAGACCGAATTTCGCATATTGACGTTGATGGTGGTGAACACGGCAAGGGACACATTACAGCAGAACTTGACGTCAAATCTGACCTTTGGTTTTTCGAGTGTCATTTCAAAGGCGATCCTGTGATGCCAGGATGCTTGGGCCTTGACGCTATGTGGCAATTAGTTGGCTTCTGGCTCGGGTGGTCAGGCTCGCCAGGACGCGGACGGGCCTTAGGTGTTGGCGAAGTCAAATTTAAAGGCCAAGTCACACAAGACGTTAAAAAAGTGCGTTACGAAATTAATCTAAAACGCGTTATTCGCCGCAGTTTGGTTCTAGGCATCGCCGATGGTAAAGTTTTTGCGGATGGTGAACTAATCTATATTGCTAAAGATTTAAAAGTTGGGTTATTTGTACCCGAAGCATCTACTGAGGGAGTTGCCTAATGCGCCGTGTTGTTGTCACCGGAATCGGAATTGTTTCCTGTATTGGTAATGATAAAAGCGAAGTCGCGGCCAGCCTCAAAGCTGGCAAATGCGGCATCACGAAAGATGAAAAAATGGCGGAACTTGGCTTTCGCTCACAAATCTCAGGCCGTCCGACACTCGTGGCTAAAGACCATGTTCCCAAACGTTCTTACCGCTTTATGGGAGACGCGGCTGGCTGGAGCGCTGTCTCTATGCAACAAGCTATAGATGATGCAGGCCTCACCGAAGAGCAAGTTTCGCACGACCGCACGGGTATTATTGCAGGTTCAGGCGGCCCTAGCGCGATAGAAATTGTCCGCGCGGCCGATATCACACGCAAAAATTTGTCTCCAAAACGTATCGGACCTTTCGCTGTCCCGAAGGCGATGTCTTCGACTGTCTCAGCAACGCTTGCGACACATTTTAAAATCAAAGGCGTGAACTATTCAATCACATCAGCCTGTACAACGTCTTTGCATTGTATCGGCGCAGCTTGTGAGCAAATTCAATGGGGTAAACAAGACGTTATGTTTGCCGGCGGCGGCGAAGAAGTTGAATGGGCGATGAGCTCTCTTTTTGACGCTATGGGCGCCATGAGTAGTAAACATAACGACACGCCAGAAACTGCGTCACGCGCTTTTGATGCCACTCGCGACGGCTTTGTCATCGCAGGCGGCGCAGGCATGCTTGTCCTTGAAGAGTATGAGCACGCTAAAGCGCGCGGCGCGAAAATCTATGGTGAAATCACGGGCTACGCGGCCACATCAGATGGTTACGATATGGTCGCCCCGTCTGGCGAAGGCGCTGAACGTGCGATGCGTATGGCTTTGGCTGACGCTAAAACACGCGGCGTTGACGGCGTTGATTATATCAACCCACACGCGACATCGACGCCAGTGGGTGATGTTGCCGAAACAAATGCAATCCACCGTATCTTTGGCGAAAACGGCCCTTATATCTCTGCTACTAAATGCATGACGGGGCACAGTCTCGGCGCGGCAGGCGTACAAGAAGCTATCTATAGCCTCATTATGATGGATGAAGGCTTCGTTGCCCCCTCTATCAATATCACCGAGCTGGACCCTGAACTGCCGAAGTTAAATATCGCGCAAACTATGGTCGAGACAGAGCTTAACGCGGTCATGTCCAATAGCTTCGGCTTTGGCGGTACAAATGGCAGCGTCATTTTTTCTAAAACGTCCTAAATATAAAAGCCCCCTAAATACAAAACACCCGAGATACAAAACGTAAGGCAACACCATGGCAGACCAAGACTTTCCGCAAGGCAACCTCATGGCTGGAAAACGCGGCCTCATTATGGGCGTGGCCAATAAAAACTCTATTGCTTGGGCGATTGCGCGCCAACTAGCAGCCCAAGGCGCAGAGCTTGCCTTTACTTATCAAGGCGATGCCCTGCTTCGCCGCGTGAAACCTCTCGCCGAGTCTGTTGGCTCTGACATCCTTTGTGAGTGCGATGTGACCAATGACGATACGATGGACGCTACTTTTGCGACGCTCAAAGAGAAATGGGGTAAAATTGATTTCCTCGTCCATGCGATTGCCTTTGCAGGTAAAGATCAGCTCGCAGGTAGCTTCATCGACAACACAACACGCGAAGGCTTTAAGTCGGCCCTTGATATTTCCGCCTATAGTTTCGTTGATGCAGGACGCCGTGCGTCCGAAATCATGAATGACGGCGGCGCGATGGTCACGCTGACTTATCTTGGTTCTGAGCGCGTTATCCCAAATTACAATGTTATGGGCGTTGCTAAAGCGGCCCTCGAAGCCAGCACACGCTATATGGCCGCTGATCTTGGCCCGCGCCAAATTCGCGTTAATGCCATCTCTGCTGGCCCGATTAAAACACTCGCCGCCGCAGGCATTGGCTCTGGGCGTCACATGTTCCGTTTCAACAAAGCCGCCAGCGCGATGCAAGATAACACAGACCCAATGGGTGTTGCAGGCGCAGCGTTATATTTGCTTTCTGATTTAGGATTATCTTGCACAGGCGAAACGCATCACGTCGACGGCGGTTTCCACGCCATAGGCATGCCGCAAGAAGGCCCGCTACGCGAGAGTATGCCTGATTAAGCAATGGTTTTACTGGGTAGTTTGTTAACGAGGACACAGATACTTAACTTGGAATAGTTTTAAGTAGACGACTTAACTTTTAACCCCTTAATTTGAATTAATAGAATATATACTCAAATTTCACACGTGTGAGTTATTACACGTTGTGGAGAATATGATGTTAAAGTTATTTTTAAGAGACGAAACTGGCGCTACAGCAATAGAGTATGGCCTTATTGCCGCCCTGATAGCTGTATCAATCATTACAGCCGCGACTGCGGTTGGAGTTTCAATTAATGATATGTTTGGAGTGGTTGAAACAACGCTAAGTTAGAATATTCGCGAAAATAAATTCGCAAACTTCCTGTTGATGAAACATACTCTATCATTTTTCTATTTGTAATTTCACCCCTCAGGGGTATCACGCCGCATGAGTGATTATCCTGCTATTGAAATTTCGGGCCTAACCAAGACCTATGCTAAGACCAAAAAAGCGGCGGCTAAAACGGCGCTTAAGGGTGTGGACTTGGTTGTGCCGCGCGGGTCTATCTTTGGTCTTTTAGGACCGAACGGGGCGGGCAAATCGACGATGATTAATATCCTCGCGGGGCTTGTGAATAAATCCTCAGGCAGCGCGAAGATATGCGGCTTTGATCTTGATACGCAAACGCGGCAGGCCCGGTCTAGTATTGGGATTGTCCCGCAAGAAATCTCAATGGATGTGTTCTTTACGCCCCACCAAGCTTTGGAGCTTCAAGCTGGCTATTACGGCGTGCCTAAAACCGAACGCCGCACAGATGAAATACTTGCCGCGCTTGGCTTATCTGACAAACGCGATGCCTATGTGCGCGCGCTCTCTGGCGGAATGAAAAGACGGCTCTTAATCGCCAAAGCTCTTGTCCATAATCCTCCTGTTCTGATTTTGGACGAACCAACGGCTGGCGTTGATATTGAACTGCGGCGGCAGCTTTGGGACTATGTGCAAGAGCTGCATAAGCGCGGCACGACGGTTATCTTGACCACGCATTATCTCGAAGAGGCCGAAGCCCTCTGTGATCAAATCGCGATTATTCATCACGGCGAAATCGTCGCTAATGAGAGCAAGACATCGCTTCTCTCTCGCCTTGATAAACGCACCCTTGTTATCACGCCGACAACGACGATAACTGACGTCCCAAAAGAACTCGCGGGTTTAGATGCCATTGTCACGAGTGAGGGACAACTCAGAATTAATTACCGCAGCGGCACGGATTCGATTTCGGGCATGCTCAATCAAGTCAAAGCCGCCGGCCTCTCCATTGGCGATTTGCGTACCGAAGAACCTGACTTAGAAGATGTGTTCTTATCACTTACCTATGCAGCTGATAAAAATAACGCCTAATATTATTGGCGTTATATAATTTCGCTTTCCCCGTTTAAATTTTAAACCTAACAAGCGTCTTATGTCTGGTGCTGAAACACATAAAACGCCACAAAAAGCGGTGATGCCCAAAAGCTGGGGGGGTGAAATACGCGCGCTCTTGCTGCTTGGTCTGCCTATGGCCGGCGCGCAATTTATCCAATTCCTGGTTTTCTTTTTTGATACCGCCATGATTGGCCGTATTAGCCCCGAAGATGTCGCAGCGGCCTCACTGGGCACCGTCATATATTTTGCGCTTTGGATGTTAGGCTCGGGGCCCGTTAATGCTGTTACTCCAATGGTCTCGCAAGCTTTAGGTGCAGACCAAAATGGGACCCAAGATGCAAGACGCTCTGTACGCATGGCGCTTTGGGTTGTCTTTTTTATGACGCCCTTCATTATTTTATTGCTAACCTTGACCGAACGGCTCGCACTTATGCTTGGCCAAGACCCCGTTGTCGCCAAAAAAGCGGGCGGATATGTTTTAGTTCTTGGCCCAGGTCTCGCCTTTGCGCTCGGGACAATGGCGCTACGTAACTTTTTAGCGGCGTTAGAAAAAACACTCATTCCATTTGTCTTAGTCTGCATTGTTACTGCGTTGAATGTAGGGCTGAATTATATTCTTATATTCGGAAATTTCGGTGCACCGCGTCTTGAGCTTGTTGGCGCCGGTATCGCTTCATCACTCTCCTATATCTTTGGGTTCTTTTTATTTATTGCTTATATTCGTTGGGATGCTCGGGCCAATAGCTTTCAAATTTTCAAAAACTTTTGGAAACTCGATTGGCCGCGATTTAAAGACGTTGTCGTGTTGGGTTGGCCTATTAGTCTGACAACATTTTTCGAAGGCATGTTATTTAATGCGGCTGTCATTATCGCAGGGGTTATTGGCGTGATGGAACAGGCCGCCTATCAAATCGCGCTTAATGTGGCCGCTCTCGCCTATATGTTACCCTGGGGCCTGTCTATGGCAGGCGCGGTGCGTATCGGCCTCGCAGAAGGCGCTGATAACCAAGCCGCCGTTAAACGCTGCGCGGGCGTAACACTCATAGCGGCTATTTTCGCTATCATGTTTATGGCCATTCCTGTTGTCTTGATACCTGAAGCTATCACTTCTCTTTATCTTGATATGGATAAGCCTGAAAACGCGCAGGCCATTGCTCTTGTTATCGGCTTCCTCCCGATTGCAGCGGCCTTTATGTTATTTGATTCCGTACAGGTCGCGGCCAATCAATTACTGCGAGGGCTTAAGGATGTGCAATGGCCGATGCTTCTAACAGGGATCAGCTATTGGGTTATTGGATTTCCCGTGGCTTATATCCTCGCCCTTAAGACGAATTTAGGCGCTAACGGTATTTGGTATGGTCTAATGGCTGGATTATTAGCAGCCTCAATTTTATTAGGATGGCGACTTAAAAAGCGTATCGGTTAATCGGTTTAAGCTAAACGTCTTCAATAGGCTCCGTGATGAAATGCCGTCCTTGACGGTCTTCAATTTCAAGCACCCAGATATCAGGGTCATCATCAATGCGAGTATTAATATATTGATCAATGTCGCGCTCGGCCTCAGGCCCTTTGGGCCACCATACGCGCGTCCCGTCCATATTCCGTACAGGACGGTAAACTGCTGCTAGCCCGTCCAAGCTTCGGACTTTCACAAGACACGCGCCTGCATCAGGGTCGCCCTTGCGTACAACGGCTGCAAAGGCGCCGCTCACATCTGCTTGGCGAATAAGGGCAGAGGTCCACAAACTAGCTTTTAAACTTGGTATCATGCTGTCCCATATCACGGCTTAGGGCACTCACATCATTTATTTTTAAGACAATAACGAAGGCTTACGCTTAGCGCTTTTCCTCGGAGACTGTGTTTGGAGCTGAAAGGCCCAGCAAAGCAAATAAACCACCAAAAATAAGGATAAGTAAAATCTCAGTCATCTTCGCAAAATGACCTGGTAATTGGATTGCTTTCTTGCTTTCAATACTGCGCTTTTGCCACGTTTTCTTGATGATATTTGGTTTTGTTTCAATAAGTGATTTTATCCGTGATTTAGATTTTTGACCCAGAGTCATTGTATCTTGTGACTTTGGGATAGCCTTGGAAAAACCACGGAGCTCTAGCTTAATTTCGGGTGTGTTATTTATAATAGACCTGCGTAAATTTGGAATTGAAACTTGAACAATATTTGACTGCGCCATCACATATTTTGATGCTGAAACTGCCGCGACTTCTGTCTTAATCTTTTGGCGTTTTTCTTTTTTAGGCCGATTTTTTTGCGTTGGTACCTTAGGTATAGCTTCGCCAATTTTTCTTCCGCCTAACAAAGTCAAAGATCGCACCTTAAAATCTTCGATACGAGATTTTGCGAGATCTACATCAAAGTCATCCATTGAGAAAAAACTCATATCAAATGAAGGAATGTCAAATTCTGGAAATGAAATTCCTGAGGAAAAACGGCTAAGGCTGTTTGGTTTTGACGGGCTAATAAACCCTGGAATATCAAGTGCAGTCTGCGCCATGAGAATATTAGATTTATTCCAACGGGCCACACTGCCTTCAAGGTTATTCCAATGACTTGGTTTAACAACTTGGTTCGCCGCATTTGCGAAACTGCCTCCGGGAACATTTGTAATTACGCCCATGACTCTACCTTTGCCCAGCGGCGAGGGATAAAGCGCCGCTACGCCGCCTTGCCCAATACGTCCAGTTTTGGCTTGGCGGGCCGCATATAAGCGGAGTGTGTCTAATTCGTTATTTGAGGCAAATCTATCATCAGAAGCAACAAATTGGCCCGTACCTGTTATGACTTTACCTTTTAAAGCTGAGGTTAACCCCTTTGGAGCATTTTTGCGTAAAGATCCTTTGAGGGATGAACTTGGTCCGATGAAAAGAATGTTCTTCTTAGGCGTTATAGCCGCGTAATTTGTTGAACGCATATAATTGGCTTCGGTCAGACCGCCGCCTGATGTCTTTGCAAGCTTGGCCAGAACCTTAAGTGACGCGGCGTAATCACGAGATGAGGCAGCAGGCAAAATGATAAGCGTATCTTTGCCTTGATTGACAGAGAAAGGTGCGCCTGTTGCTGTCATTTTGCTAAGCTCTGCAACTGGAGAAGCTAAGGGCGTTTTGATTTTAATTTTAGAGGTGTCGCCCAAATAAAATCCGGGAAGATTTTCGTTAAAATTACACCCAGATACTTTCGCCATGCTTAAATCTGGTGTGATGGTCAATATATTGTCGGGGCCTTGCAGCATGCCTTGTGGAATATCAAAGGCGACTGTTTTGCGCGCTTTATCTAATTTTGTAAAACCAAGAGATTCACCATTTAGGTTCACAGAGACACGAGATTCATCATTGACGTTTTTATTACTTGCAAGCCGTAATAAAATTTCGCCCGAGCTGGCCGCAGGGTCCGCAACGTTAAATTCTATATGCTTTGCTTTAGGGCCCCAGCCTTCTTCGAAATAAGTACCACCGAGATCAGAGATTTTTTCCGTCCCATCAATGACGACTTGCGAGGCTTTAAAAGTCGATTGGAGTTGCATTTCACCTAGGCTTGTTTTTGCGCGGGTACTTATTGGCAGTGAATGCGTCGCAAATGTGCCAGCTGTTTCGATAACTTCTGCGTCTGTATCGCCTGTTATAACAAGGCGCATTGGACGGCCTTTATGAACGAAAATACGCGGACCCGTGCTTTCTAAAATTTTCTTATCTGTGACCCAACCATAGAGTTCATCACGGCGTCCGAGAATAATTTCAAATTCTGAATTCGATTTTGTTGTTTGAAATTCTGGAAGGCTTTTCATCCGTAGGCCAACACCTTGCGCAGCTAAAGCTTGGAGTTTAGCCGTGTTTTGACCGCGTGCGAGAAGACTAATGGTCCTTGGCGCTGTCGTTGCATTGCTGAGTTTGTCTTCAACTTCACGTAAATGGAAGTTACGTGATTTTGCTCGTGCCTTAACAACAACAAAGCTTTCTTTGAAATTTAAACGCCAACCACCGTGTTCAGGTAGCAGACACTCTTCACCACTAGGGACTTTATAGGTGAATTTAATTTTATTCCGGCGTGGACGAATTTTAGATTTATCGAGCCGAATGCGGGAATCAAATCCTTGACCGCGAGTTACGAGAGGAGTGGGTTTGCCGTTATTAAACTGTACCATAATTGGCGTGCGAGAGCTTACGCGCCCAAGTGGGTCGGCAGAGATAAATAAATCAAGTTGGTCAGTCCAATCTGCATCTGCCATATCAAAGCTAAATTCGACAGTTGGATTTTTCCAATTCATAACCGCAGATTCAGTCCCGTCGACCTCATTGAAGGTCGTTTTATAAATTACAGTCTTCCCCCCAGAGCTTGCCTGTGACGACAAGATTGTTGCATTTCCGCTTATTGGTAACACAAGAGAGCTGAGCAATATGCTTAAGGCAGCTGTCTTGTGTAATTTAGGGTTGAAATAGGACATAGTCCACCGCCTCATGATTAATCTGTTATTAACAGAGCAAGATGAGTGCCAATTGGCGGCTTTAGTGAATTTTAATTGAAGGGGTGAATGATATCCTCGAAGATTGGTTCAAACCATGCCGTATGAGCGATCCTGAAGCGCGCTTAAGCTTTAAGTTTTTCCCTATACGTTTCAAAAAATGCTCCTTATGTTAAATTATAGGAGCATCCATGGGACTGATAGT
>JALZWM010000137.1 GCA_023300105.1 Hellea sp. | reverse complement strand
CCCGCAGAGCCTGTGAAGCCAGACAGCCACATAAGGCGCTCATTGCAATCAGGCAGGTATTCGTTCTGATACTCATCTTCGTGGGGGACCAAAAATCCGTCCAGGCCTGCGCCGCTTAGGGCTTGGCGTAATTTAGGTAAATTCTGTCGTCCATACTCAGGCCCGCCTTGAACTTCGAAGTTTTGAATCATGTCAAAGTCTTGCCGCATATGAAAATCTTTCGTGTGTCTTCAATGTAATTACCTTAGCTTTATAATCTAGTCGCGAAACAAATAAAATTTTGCATTAATTAACAAAACCTTTCTTCCTATGCATTTATGCATAGCTCTATAAGCGAACATATCGGTTCAAAAACCCTCAAAAGTTTGTAGTTAACGCTCATCAAATAGAGCGGATACCCCGCTTTGAATGGAGACTAAAATGACAACTGTTTTGAACGGCACAGAATTTGTGACAATGGCTAGCCAGCGTCGTGAAGCGCCGAAGCTTAACGTCGTTGCTCGCCGTCACGCTCGTCGTGACCGTCGCGCTAACCGCACAATATAATATAGGTCGAATTTAGGGCGCAAAATTTAAATGCGACCAAACTGTTTAAGTGAGTTTATACTAACTTGAATGTTTTAATAAAGGCAACGAGCCCGTTTATTTAGGTTTTACACCTAAAAGGCTCGTCCAACCAGATAGCGAGGGTTGAGGAGAAATCCTCAACCCTTTTTCTATGAATGCATTGGTAACAGTTTCGGCTTGTTCGTCCAATATACCTGATAAAATAACTCTTCCACCGGGTGCTAAGGCCTTGGTTATATCGGGTGCTAAGCCCATTAATGGTCCTGCGAGAATATTCGCAAAGATTAAATCAAAGTGGCGGCCGTTTAAATGCGGGCTGTCAAAACCATCTGCTTGATAACATTCAATGTACTCACTTACCTCATTGAGGCCGGCATTTTCTAAGGTAACGTCAACTGAATCAGGGTCTATATCTGTTGCAAGTATCGTTTGATTGAGGGCTTTAGCGGCTGCAATTGCGAGCACGCCAGCACCGCAGCCTAAATCAAGAATGTGTAATGGGGTGAAGCCTGATTGCAATAAGCGATCAAACATCATCAGACAGCCTTTTGTCGTACCGTGGTGCCCCGTTCCAAAGGCCAATCCTGCATTAATTTCAATAGGGAATGGAACATAGTCTGGAATGATGTCTCTATCATGGCTACCATAAAGCCAGAACCTACCTGCTTCAACGGGAGGTAAGCCTGCCTGGCTTTTGCTAACCCAATCCTCGTCAGGCAGTTGCGTAATAAAGCACTCCATAGCGCTTGGAACTCTAAGCCCGTCTAAACACGCCTGAGCCTGCACTTCTGTTTCAAAGAGGGCTTGCACATGCATTGTATCTGGCCCGTCTTCAAACAGAGAGACTGCCAGAGCTTCTATATTTGATTCAAATCCGAGTTGATCTGACATTTCGAAAGCATCATTTTTCGAGCCCCGAATAAAAAGTGCGAACGGAGGGGCATGATGAGATTGAGATGTCATTTGTTTTGAAGCTCCGCTGCCAAACATTCTTTTTCATTTAACTGAGCATCAACGGCACCGCAGAGCATATATAGCATAAGCTGGGGGACGTTAGCGTGGCCTTTATGCGCATCATTTGGGTCGGCAAAACCTTTCAGAACAGGAATGATTTTATCGGCAAATTCAATCCGCATATCAATCATTTCAAAACCAAGTTCAGCTGTTAGTTTTTCTCGCATGGTATCATTTAAGCCATATAAATTATTTTGCTCAGGCCTGATAGAACGTTTCCAGAGCTGCTCATAAAACGGCACAAGTTCATAGCCTAAAAAGTCATTTAACTCTGACATCGCGATAATTTTAGGTCTGTCTTCATTGGATAGTTTTGAAATAGATCGGGCCTGCCGCATTGAGAGATCACTCAGAGCTAACAGGGGAATTTGATTGGCGAGCATATAGGTTTCACTGCCTGTAATCATTTCATCATGCACCGTCTCGCGGCCATCGGATAAAGATTCTTGCATAACATCTAATGCTATTTTACTGCCCAAGCTCTCGGAAACAAAAGCAAATTGGTTGGTTTTGAAATCTCGAAAACTTGTTCTGTTGCATATATCTGTATGCGTCACTTTTGCGCCTTGAGAGGCAAAGCTATGACCTGAAGCATCCAAGGCGGCGCTGCACATTGCGCCGCGTATGGCATTTCGAATTTCTACGCCAGCCGCCCCTAAATACATAACAGCATCGCTTATTCCATAATTGACTAAATCATCTTTGAGAATACGGTTATATTTACGGCGTAACCTTGCAATGTCTTTGGATGACCCACGGTCATCATCTTGTCCAACATGGGCGAATTGGAGGTTGTCCCAGAAAATATTATCCCAGAAGACGCGGTAGAGAACAAATTCAAGATTGTCATCAATTGCTAATGTTTGCTTATCCATGCACACTAATTCATCTAGCTTGAGCTTTGAGCCCGGTATTGCCGTTTCAAAATATTTGACCTCATCGGCTTTGATAACGATATGCGGCGTTGGCGTGGCTGTCGGGTCGTAAGGGGCTTCTCCGCATAAAGTTGTGATGATGCCATCCGTTTCATCAAGGTCATAAGCTTTGGCAATGCCGCCCAAGAAGTCTTCTGCGAGTTGCCCGTTATTGCGATCTTCGGTCCAACCGATACCGTGAAGATAGATAATGTTAACGCGGTTTTTTAATGTGCCGGGAATAGGGTCAGCTAGATACTCTAAGCCTTTAAAACTTGCATTATTGTCGTCTGATGAGGCCAGAGAGTTAATATGATAAACGGTTAAACCGCTTTTTGAACTAGAGGCGCAACCCGTAAGGAATAGGAGTGCGCTGAGAAGAAATATATAAAAGCGGAATGTCATGTGCGTTCTACAAATCCGTCGAGAACTTTTTTCTCTCCGGCCTTTTCAAAATTGACTGTTAGTTTACTGCCGTTAGCGGTCTCAATTGTTCCATAGCCGAATTTTTGATGGAATATGCGCTCGCCCACTTTGAAGTTACTTTGGACAGGTTTGGGGGCGCGCTTAATGGCGCGACCTTCAAATTCTTTGGGAGACTTCCCAAATTTCTTGCCTTGATTGGCTTCATAGCGTTTCCAGCCGGGAGAATTATACTGTCCCTTGTTAGAATGAGATCTTCCGTGACGAAAGGACTCTGTAAAGCGTTCCGCGACTTGTCCAGTAACTTTTTGGCTATCGTAATAGCCCGTCTCAGATTGGGCTTCGACATGTTGCAGAGGTAGCTCATCTATAAAACGAGACGGAAGGCTTGATTGCCACGTGCCGTAAACTTGACGGTTCGCGGCGAAGTAAATTTTAGCGGATTCGCGTGCGCGGGTAATGCCGACATAAGCAAGGCGGCGTTCTTCTTCAAGGCCAGCGAGACCGCTCTCGTCCATAGACTTTTGGCTTGGGAACATGCCTTCTTCCCAACCAGGGAGAAAGACCAGAGGAAACTCTAGGCCTTTGGCGGAGTGCAACGTCATAAGAGAAATTTCATCTTCTTGCGGCCCGCGCTCAACATCCATCACGAGACTGACATGCTCCAAATACGCGTCCAGCGTATCAAATTCGCTCATGGCCAACATAAGCTCTTTTAGGTTTTCAAGACGTCCTGGAGCTTTAGCGTCTTTATCATTTTTCCACATTAATGTGTAGCCAGATTCGTCTAAAATACGTTCGGCCATTTCTGTGTGTTTTAGGTCAATAGCGTCGCGTCTCCACCGATCAACATCCATAATGAAGGCTTTGAGCGAAGAACGCGCCTTACCGCGAATTTCATCAGTTTTGACCATCTCTCGTGTCACACGTTCGAGGCTCATGTTCATGGCACGTGCAGCGGTTTGAAGCTTTTGAATAGTTGTTTGTCCAATACCGCGCTTAGGGACATTGACGATACGTTCAAAGGCAAGGTCATCTGTTTCCGATTTTAACACCCGCATATAGGCGTGGGCATCGCGTATCTCTTGGCGTTCGAAAAAACGCGGGCCGCCAATAACGCGGTAGGGCAAGCCGAGTTGAATAAAGCGTTCTTCAAAGCTGCGCATTTGTCGTGAGGCGCGCACAAGAATAGCAATGCTGTTATAGTTTCTTCCCTTGGAGCGCCAGTTCTCTATCTCACCGCAGATAATACGGGCTTCGGATGGAGCGTCCCATACACCTGTGACGGTGACTTTATTGCCGCCTTTATCTTCGGTCCAAAGCGTCTTGCCAAGGCGGCCTTGATTAGCGGCAATAAGGCCAGACGCCGCGCCGAGTATGTGTTCCGTTGAGCGGTAATTACGTTCGAGTTTAACGACCTTTGCGCCAGGGAAATCTTTTTCGAAACGCAGAATGTTATCAACCTCTGCCCCGCGCCATCCGTAAATAGATTGGTCGTCATCTCCGACCACGCAGAGATTTTGGGAGCCTTGTGCCAAGAGGCGCAGCCATAAATATTGGCAAACATTTGTATCTTGATACTCGTCCACTAATAGGTATTTGAATTTCGCGTGATAGCGGCGCAGCACATCCGGATGGTTCATAAACAGCGTGAGATTATGCAAAAGTAAATCGCCAAAGTCACAGGCGTTTAAATCTGTCAGGCGCTTTTGATATATCGTATAAATCTTTGCGCCTTTACCATCGGCAAATTTATAGGACTCGTTAGGCGTGACTTTATCGGGCGTGAACCCTTTGTTTTTCCAGCTATCAATGAGTGAGGCCATATAACGGGCCGTCCATTTTTTCTCGTCAATGTTTTCTGCTTTGATAACTTGCTTAAGTAGGCGGATTTGATCATCCATATCTAAAATCGTGAAGTTTGATTTCAGGCCAATAACTTCTGCATGAATACGCAGAATTTTGGCGGCAATGGAATGGAAAGTCCCCAGCCACGGCAGACCTTCAACCGCTGGACCAATAATATCTCCAACACGTGAGCGCATTTCCCGCGCAGCTTTATTGGTAAAAGTTACCGAGAGTATTTGCGAGGGGAACGCCATTTTGTTTTGTAGGATATGGGCAAGACGGCACGTCAGAACTCGTGTCTTCCCCGTACCCGCACCCGCTAGCACGAGGACAGGGCCTTCTGTCGTCAAAACGGCTTCGCGCTGCTCTGGGTTAAGCCCGTCTATATAAGGCCCAGATTGCACTATAGGGCTCGGCATAGCCTGCGCGGACAGGGAAGGGCCAGAAGATACATCTGGGCGAGGGGGAGCTGGTCTGAACGAATCGGGAGCGGACATGGAGTAGAACATAAGGACAACACAGCGCTTTGGCTATGGTCTATGATGTCCAGTTTTGCTCTAGATTCACTCAGGAATATATTAACCGATTAGCTGACCTAAACGGTGATAAAATGTGGCGTGTTTCTGTAAGTAACAATGGTATCATTGGCTTCAAATTTTGGGGATAACATCTCGACAATAAGCGGCGCAAGATCTGCGGGGGTGGGTAAAATACTGGGATCTTCACCTGGCATTGCTTTGGCGCGCATGGCCGTCCGCGTTGCGCCTGGGTTAAGTAAATTTACACATAACGTAGAGCTTTCTGCTTCTTTGGCATAACACTGCACAAAGGCCTCTAGACCGGCCTTAGAGGCGGCATATGCTGACCAGTAAGCGCGGCGAGAGCTGGCGACGCCTGATGTTTGAAAAAGTGCACGCCCAGATTCTGATTTACGCAGTAAGGGGTCAAGTGAGCGAATAAGCCGAACATTCGCCGTCAAATTTGTTGCAATGACATCATCCCAACTTTTAGGTGTTGTATGCGCCGCTAATGTAATTTCACCCAAGATACCAGCGTTAGCAAAGAGGCCATCAAGACGGCCCCAGCGTTCATTTATAACGCCTCCAAGTTGGTCTATGCCGTCATGGTTCTTTATATCCATTGGAACTAATGTGCATTCACCGCCTATTGCTGTGATGGCATCATCCAAGTCTTCTAATCCGCCTTGTGTGCGGGCAATGGCAATGACGTGAGAACCTGCTTCAGCCAGGGCAAGCGCAGCAGCATAGCCAATACCGCGTGATGCGCCTGTCACCAAAGTGACACGTCCAGATAAAACTTTGCCCGACATGGGGCTAAGCGATTTCAACTAAGAATGATAATTGCTTGTCACCATCTAGCATTTTTCTGTCACGATCGATTAACGGCGTTGGATACTCGCCAGTGAAACAATGATCTGTATATTGCGGGCAATCCTCTGAGCGGTACTTTTCGCCCATAGCCCAATATAGGCCTTCAACTGATAAAAACCCTAAACTATCAACTTCCAACATTTCTGTCATGGCCTCTAAAGAGTAATTTGCCGCGATAAGTTTTTTCTTTGATGGCATGTCGATACCATAATGATCTGGGAACTTAATGGGGGGAGAAGCAGATCTGAAATGAACTTCCTTCGCGCCTGCTGCTTTAATCATGCGGACAATTTTGGTCGATGTAGTTCCGCGCACGATTGAATCGTCAACGAGCAAAACACGTTTGCCTTCGATCATGGCGCGGTTAGCTGAATGCTTGAGGCGTACGCCCATGTCGCGAATTTGCTGCGTTGGCTGAATAAATGTTCGGCCAACATAGTGATTTCTTATAATGCCAAGCTCAAAGGGAATATTGGTTTCTTGTGCGAACCCAAGAGCTGCTGGTACGCCGCTATCCGGAACAGGAATGATAACATCTATATCGGCAGGGGTTTCTTGAGCGAGTCTTTGACCCATACGTTTACGCACCTCATAGACGCTCTTGCCGCCGACGATGCTGTCAGGACGTGCGAAATAGACAAATTCAAATATGCAAGGGCGAGATTCTGTTTCTGGGAAAGCCCTAAATGAACGAATGCCATCTGCATTAATTGCGACAACTTCACCAGGTTCAACTTCACGAATAAACTCGGCTGAAATCATATCAAAAGCGCAAGACTCTGAGGCCAGAACATAGCTGTTGCCCAGACGTCCAATTAGCAGAGGGCGTATACCAAGCCTGTCTCTTGCACCTATTAAGACATCTTTTGTCATACCGACAAATGCATAGCCACCTTCCACTTGGCGAACAGCAGATATAAAGCGGTCAATAAATTCACCGCTACGCGCGCGGGCTATAAGGTGAATAACGACTTCTGTATCTGATGTACTCTGGAAAAGGGCGCCTGCTTCAACAAGTTGCTCACGTACAGTAAACGCATTGGTAAGGTGGCCATTATGCGCAAGGGCAAAACCGCCCGAATGGAGCTCTGAAAATAAAGGTTGCACGTTACGTAGCGTTGTTTGCCCACCCGCTGTCGAATAGCGGTTATGGCCAATAGAAATATGACCAGGCAGACGTTCTGAAGGGTCATTACCCGTAAAATTGTCGCCAACTAAACCAAAATGGCGTTCTGTGTGAAAAGTTTCCCCGTCGCATGTCGCAATACCGCAAGCTTCTTGGCCGCGATGTTGAAGCGCGTGGAGGCCAAGCGCTGTTAATGAAGCGGCATTATCAATACCGAAAATGCCAAAGACACCGCACTCTTCGCGGATTTTATCTTCATTTGGATCAAATTCGCAGCTTGGGTTGTCCATTACTTTATCTCCTCGATGATACTTTGAAGATCACCGTCTTTAACGCGGTCTGCATATGAACGCATTTTTGTAAAAGGCAATGCCCTAACGCTATCACCAATCTTTTCGAGAATGGGATAGAATATAGAATTATGTAGCATTTTAGGAAGTTCTGTTGCGGGCGCTTCCATTTGCTCTTTCATAGAGCGAGGCATCTTTTCTAAAATATCAGACGGCACGTTTCCCTGGTTTTCAGAGATATAGTCTTTAAATTCTTGAGCTTCCTGACTTGCGCGGTACTGAGACGTTAAAAGCATGACCCCTAAGGACGCTACCAAAAGGCCTCTCATAACGCCAAACCCGGCTCCAAACAGGCGGTCTATAAAACCAACCTTTTTGCCTTTGAGGCTTTTTACAATGCCGCTCAAGAGAAAAACCATCAGCATATAGGCGAGGGCAAATGTACCCAATCCAAGAGCGCCATCTGCTAGCCATGATGGTGATATGAAATCCTGTGCGGCGAAACGGAAGCGGCCATAAACGAAGAGCGCAATTGCCGCAGCAAACAAAAGAGCCATAAGAGAAGTTAGTTCTCGCGCAAGACCGCGCTGAGTCGCCATGATTAAAGAAATCAATAAAACGAGGAGAACGACGACATCAAAGCCGGTAAAATCCCAAGGGCCTATACTCATGCCTGATACTCACCATTACTAAGCGGCCTTATTAGCGTTTCCCCAAGCGGAATCGGCATTCAGGCCATGTTCTGAGCTGGCTTCTACACGGCTTATCAAATCAGGCAAAGCTTTCATTGCAATAATTGGCAGTATGGTATTGTCATTTTTAGTGGATGATTTTGTGGGTTGGGCTGAAATTGCCTGTTTAAATCCCAATTTTGCAGCTTCTTTGAGCCTTGCAGCGGCCCGCCCAACAGGACGAACGTCGCCAGATAAGCTAATTTCGCCAAAAATAACTGTGTCTGGCGGCAAGGGCATGTCAAATGCAGATGACGCAATCGCCGCAGCGACTGCAAGATCTGCTGCAGGTTCATTAATGCGCAGCCCGCCAGCAACATTAAGGTAAACGTCTTTTCCTGCGAAGCTGACACCGCACCGTGCTTCTAAAACAGCGAGAACCATGGCAAGGCGGCCACTATCCCAGCCAACGACGGCGCGGCGGGGCGTGCCAAAAGCAGCTGGGGCGACGAGAGCTTGAATTTCGGTTAGAACAGGGCGTGTACCTTCAAGGCCAGCAAAAACAGCCGCGCCAGATGAGGCTTCGCCGCGCCCGTCTAGGAAAAGGGCAGAGGGGTTAGGGACTTCTGAAAGGCCTGTTTCTCGCATTTCAAAAACGCCAATTTCGTCTGTAGGGCCAAAACGGTTTTTATGGGCGCGTAGAATTCTAAATTGATGCGCGCGGTCGCCTTCGAAATAAAGGACCGCATCTACCATGTGTTCAACAACGCGGGGACCTGCAATTTGACCATCCTTAGTGACGTGCCCCACTAGAATAACACAACACCCGCGTTTTTTCGCAAAGCGCGTTAACTCTTGGGAGCACGCTCTGACCTGTGCGACAGTTCCCGGCGCAGCGCCAAGCTGATCTGTCCATAGCGTTTGAATGGAATCGATAATCACCACGTCAGGCTTTTCAGCCATAAGCCCGTCTATAATTGGGCCAAGTGATGTTTCAGCAGCTAAGGAGACGGGCGTGTGTGACATACCGAGTCGTTTTGCGCGTCTACGAACCTGACCTGTAGATTCTTCTCCAGAAATATAAGCTGTTTTAAAACCTGCCGCCGCCAATTTACCAGTTGCTTGTAAAAGCAAAGTTGATTTCCCAATACCAGGGTCGCCGCCTACGAGAATTGCGGAGCCGGGCACAAGGCCACCGCCGGTTACGCGGTCAAGTTCCGCTATGCCAGTCTTTAGGCGTGGTACAGCTTTGCTTTCTCCTCCCAAATCAATAAAATCAAGAGAGCGGCCTTTTTTGCGTTTATGCGCGGGTTTTTCATTATGACTAGTGACTTCTTCAACCAGTGCGTTCCATTCTCCGCAGCTATCGCAGCGTCCTGCCCATTTGCCATGGACTGATCCGCAAGATTGGCAGACGAAACAAGATGAAGGTTTAGGCATGGGGGTAACTCCGTGAACACATAAAATGCACGATATTCTACTTAAGTCAATAAATGTTTATGCTTTGTTCTTATTAAAGTACACTAAGAACAGACGAGCGTAACAACGTTTAATAACGTGGTTAACGAAGTGCTAACATCTATCAGCGAACAATAGGCATCGAATCAATCCTATGGATAAATCCTATGCGTCTCTTTTCTGTTCTTGTTTTAGCATCAACTCTTTCTGCGCCAGCCTTTGCGGCTGACCTTGGCACTTATCGGCCTGGAGCACCCTATAATAGCATTATCGCGCCAGCTGCTGATATTTGCCAAAACCAATGCGCTGGTGATGCACAGTGCCGAGGATGGAATTATGTAAAAGTAAACCCACGCGCGCCGGGCGTTTGTGAATTTAACTCTAAACCTGCTAGCCCTATTGAAAGTGCAATTAGTATTAGCGGAGAGGGCGCTTCGCTGCTCGGACCAAATATATCTGTAGGTTCTACAAATACGGTGCGAGTTGGAACAGCACCGGCTCCATCTCAGCGCGACACTGTGCGCCGGACATCCCCAAATAGACGCGTTGTTAGACAGGCATTGCCTCAACAAATCCGTCCAGAACAAACAGTTGCACGCCGCCCAATTTCAAATCGTCCTATTCAAAATGGAAGTTTACAACAACAGCAAAACTACTTCAGGCAACAAACAGGTCATGCGCCTGAACAGTTTAGAAACCCGAATGATCCGTATGCAATACAGCAACAAACTAATTTGCCTCAATACCCACCTCAATACCCATCATGGAGTCAAGCTGGGAGTCAAGCTGGCAATCAAACAGGTGCGCGAGCGTTACCACAAATAGCGCCACAGCAACGCCTTTTGCGTGACCCGAGAGTGCAATATCAACATCCAGGGCAAGCACATCAGTTTAATCATAATTTAGAAGGTTCACCGCAACAGTTGCATCAGCTTCAACAAAGTCAAATGCAGGTGCCACAAACACGTCCGCCTATTGGTGTCCCCATTGTAGGCGCCGCGCCTCAGGGCCCTCTTGTAAAAGCTTCTGTAAATAACCCCATAACACATCAAAATGATCAAGTGCGGATTCAAGAAGCTCAGATTGCTGCTGAGCACCATGCTCCACAAATTCGCGGAACGAGCTTTCATCAAGCTCAAGCGAGCTTATTTGGTAATTTGAATGATGATGTTAACGTGCCTCGCCCTTTGTTTGATTTGCCTTTTGATCAAAATGCGCCAATCGCAACATCTCAGTCACGGCCTACTACACCCGTTATTCAGGAATCTTTAGGTGTTTTAGCGGGGGGGTAAGGTGAGTTGCTAGTTTAACTCTTTAACTTTGATACCCCTTGCGAGATAACTTTAGATATTACTTTCGCGGATAAGCGGAACCACGCGAACATAACAAAAAACACAAAGCTGACGGTAATACTCGCAAGTAATAATGTTGATACTTTAGAGGCATCATAACTAAGCATTCTTAATGTATTACTCGCGCCAGCAAGAGACGCAATTGCGACTAAAAACGACCAAAATCCAACCCAGTAAAAATTAAGTAATTTATTTTTTCTAGGAAATTTGGTGATGGGAATGAAAAATAATGCAACGCTCAAAGTCGTGTAGAGAAACATGATTATTACGGGAAGTAAGTGTATCAACATGAACCGAGTGCGCCTTTTTCATTAAATTATAAAATAGATAACGCAAGGCTTAGGCCAGTTTGCTTAACTTCGCTCTTTTGTCGTTAAAAATCTTATCTCAGGATGTTTGTCCTGTGCATATCCAATATCCCAAGATGATTTAGCTAGAAAGACTGGCGCGCCGTCTAAATCCTCACCGAGTGAAGCTTGAGATTTGTCTGTAAAAGCCTTGAGTTTGACGGGGTCATCACAGGCAATCCAGCGCGCAAGCTGATATGGCGGAACTTCGAACGTCACCTCTAATCCGTATTCCGTTTTAATTCGTTCGCGCATCACGTCAATCTGGAGGGCACCAACCGCGCCGACAATCATGTCAGAACCGAGTGCAGGTTTGAAAAGCTGCGTCACACCTTCTTCGGCGAGGCTTTCGAGAGCTTTACGCAGATGCTTGGCTTTGAGCGGGTCTGCTAAGCGTGCGCGGCGCAGAATTTCTGGCGCAAAGTTTGGAATACCTGCAAATTTAATCTTACCATTCTCAGATAAGCTATCACCAACCCGCAAGGCGCCGTGATTTGGAATGCCGATGACATCGCCCGCATAGGCATGTTCTGCAAGTTCTCTGTCTTGGGCGAAAAACAAGATCGGGTTGTGAACGGAGATTGTTTTGTTTTCTGTCGTCTTTAATTTCATACCGCGTTTAAATTCACCCGAACACATCCGCAGGAAAGCGACGCGGTCACGATGGTTGAGGTCCATATTGGCTTGGACTTTAAACACAAAACCTGCGACCTCTTTGTCTGTTGGTTTCATCTCTGTTTTTTGACCTGCCTTGATGCAGACTTCGGGTTGTGGCTGTGGCGCAAATTCAGCGAGCGCATTGATAAGCTCTAGCACGCCAAATTTTCGAAGGGCGCTGCCGAAGTAAACAGGTGTCATATGACCTTCACGAAAGGATTGCTCATTAAAGGCTGGGTACTCTTTCGCCAGTTCTTGCTCCTCTGAGAACTCTTGGAGGAGATCGTCGTCGTCAAAATGTGTGCCGATAGAATTTCCGTCCATTGGCGTCCATGCATGCGCGCCGCCGTCCTCAGGTTTAATGAAGGTCAAGAATTGCCCCGTGCGTAAATCCGAAACACCGCGAAAGCGCCGCCCTGACCCTGCGGGCCACTGCATCGGGACAACGTCGAGAGCGAGCTTGTTCTCAATTTCGGAGATGATTTCGAATGTGTCTCGGGCTTCGCGGTCGAGCTTGTTGACGAATGTCACGATTGGAATATCGCGCAAGCGGCACACCTCAAATAGTTTTAGCGTTTGCGGCTCGATACCTTTGGCCGCGTCAATCACCATAACGGCGCAATCGGCCGCGGTGAGGGTGCGGTAAGTATCTTCGGAGAAATCTTCATGGCCCGGTGTGTCGAGCAAATTAAATATCAAGTCAGCATGTTCAAATGTCATGACCGAGGACGAGACTGAAATGCCGCGCTCTTGTTCAATTTTCATCCAATCCGATTGCGTGCGTCGGGCTTCGCCTCTCGCGGCGACTTGCCCCGCTTGGTGAATAGCGCCAGCGGCGAGAAGCATGTTTTCTGTGAGCGTTGTTTTACCCGCATCTGGATGGGAGATAATCGCAAAGACGCGCCGTTTATTTGGCTCAATTTGTAGAGGAGTATTTGCGGCTTTAGACATACCGCGGAGATAAGGCGATTGCGAGGTAAGGGCAAGTAGTATTGCCCAAATTCTATTCTGGACAAAACATAGCGCCTTTGTCAGATGTTACAATATGAAGAAACTCTCTAACAAACATTTTAATCAAGCCAAAGGTGCGGGGCGCGCGCTTAACCTTGCGGCAAAGTCCATGCGTATATTGAGCTCGGTTGCGTGGGATGATAGCCACCGCGAAGCCTTCCTCAAAACAGGGAAACTGCCGACCCCAGAATATGCCGCCATGGATGTGTCCGAGGCGCAAGAACTTATCCATACGGCGCGGCAATCCATAGAGGGCGATCATGTTGTCCATCAATGGCTCGGCCGTTTGGCTAATACGTTGGAGACGACAACGCATTTGATAACGTCGCGCGGAACGCCCGCCTTTTACGACGCCTCGTCCAATTTGTTTGGCACGCCGACAAAGCTCATGCTTGACGGTCAAACGCGGGTCATAGACATGGCCAAGCATATGGATGATGCGCTCGATGGTTTGGACTTTTCCAAGCTCGTTGTCGAAGGGTATGAAACCCATTTGAGCGCTAAAGAATTTGCCGCAGAGCTGTCGCCTCGATTGTCCGAGCATTTCGGCAATAGCGCGCCTATCGTTGAGCTGTCCGATACGCTCTCGGCCAAAGCGGTGGCAGGGCGCACCCGTATTCGTATTCGGTCGAGCGCGCAGTTCACAGAACGCGACATCGAACAATTGCTGCAACACGAAGCGCTCGTCCATACGGCGACGGCCCTTAATGGCCGCGCGCAACCACATTTCAAAATCCTTGCCCAGGCTCATGCTGGGACAACCGAGGTACAAGAAGGCCTTGCCGTCTTTGCTGAAATCATTAGCGGTGCGATGGACCCCGAGCGGTTTCGCCGTCTGTCTGACCGCGTTATTGGGATTCAAATGTCCGTTGAAGGGGCTGACTTTAAAGAAGTTTTTGATTTCTACAAAGACCGCATCGGCGATACAGAGCACGCCCTTGACCAAGCCTATGAGAATACGCGGCGCACGTTTCGCGGCGGCGTGATAACAGGCGGTGCGCCTTTCACCAAAGATATGGTTTACCTCAATGGGCTTTTGCGGGTTCATAACTTTATGCGCACTGTTGTTAAGCTTGGCCGCGCTGACCTCATCCGTATTCTTTTTTGCGGCAAAATGGATATCGAGGACGTTCCAGCCCTTGCGCAAATGGCGGATGGCGGGCGTATGCGCGCGCCGCAGTTCATGCCGCCTTGGGCCAAAGATTTGAGATTTCTGGTCTCATACATGGCCTATTCAGGTTTCCTGAACCAAGTCAAAATGCCGGGCTTTCAAGCCTATTACCAAGAGGAGCTTGCTGGTGTTCCGGTGGTGTGGGATTTTGCCCGATAAATTTAAAGATAAAAAGAGACACGCGTTATGAAAAAAACTGTCATCAGTCTCTGCGGCGTTACGGCTTTTATTTCGGCGGGGTGCGAGCGTATTGAAATGAAAAACACCGACATGCTCGGAAAAAAAACCAAAGCGGAAAACACGGCGCAATCCGCGAAGACAAATACTACACCTAACATAACTGCGCCCAAAATCGATACCAAAGCCCTCATCACAGACTTTGCCAATGCGACGCCCAAAGACATCGTTACCCGCGCGCACAAAGCGGCAGGCGGGCTGACATGGGCGCGGCCCAAATCTGTGGCGAAGGCTGGCTATGCGGTCTATTATAAAGATGGAAAATCGCTGCGTCATGAGAGCCATAAAACATGGCGTGTCTATGCAGAAAAGCTTGACCAGAATAATGAGAGCAAAGTTCGTATCTATTCGGTCAAAGACGGGGAGGCTGTGATTAATATCAGCTTTGACGGGTCCGTGACCTATACCGACCAAGGCCCGCAGCCCCAAACAGCGGCGGACACAGGCTGGTCGTCTAACTTTGGCTTTGGCGTTATTCGCCGCGCACTGGGCGCGGGGTACCGCCTTGAGCGTTTGCCCGATGATCTGATTGACGGACGCGCCGCTTATACGGTGAAAGTCTATGACCCCGCAGGCGGGCAGACGACATTTGGCATTGCGCAAAAAGACCATAAAATCTTGAAGGTCGGATTTGAGACCGCGCGCGGTTGGCACGAACGTATCTATTCCGATTTTTACAGCAATAAAGGCGAAGACTGGGTACAGCCCGGCCGCGAGCGTCTGTATTATAACGGCGAAAAAGCCAATGAAGTCATCTGGGAACGTTACGTCATTAATCAGGATGTACCCGATTGCATTTTTGTCCTGCCGCAAACAGTGGATTGCGCGCAATAGATTTAGGCATGATATTAAATTTAGGCATGAGTCATTGGTTCCGCCAAGTGATGTTGGCCGATGCAAGTATGTTGGCAAATGAACGTGAGCAGATACAATAAGGTGAACCTTACGGAGGGACACGAAACAAAGCATCATGGATTTTCGTCCCTAGGAATATCGGGAGCGGTAAGAAATCAGG
>JALZWM010000136.1 GCA_023300105.1 Hellea sp. | reverse complement strand
GCTTTATGCGGGATGATGACTTTGTTTTGGTCAAGCAATGTGAGACGGCCCTGCGCTTCTAGCACGCGCTGAATCACGAACATGACATCGGGGCGGCCTGCATCATATTCATCAAAGGTGAGGGCGACAGGATTTTGTAGCGCCCACGGCAAAAGGCCTTCGCGGAATTCTGTGATTTGCTTACCGTCTTTAAGGACAATCGCGTCTTTACCAATCAAGTCCATACGGCTGACATGGGAGTCGAGGTTAATGCGCACCATAGGCCAGTTAAGGCGCGCGGCGACTTGTTCGATATGTGTGGATTTTCCTGTGCCGTGATAGCCTTGGATCATCACACGGCGATCATAAGCAAAGCCCGCAAGGATAGCCTGTGTTGTCGGGCCATCGAAGAGATAGGACTCGTCTATCTCTGGAACAAATTCGCTTTTTTGACTAAAGGCTGGAACTTCCATGTCGAAATCAACATTGAAAACCTTGCGAGCAGAGACAGTCGTGTCGGGCGCAAAAATAGGAAATTGTTCACTCATGTCGTCTGTCCATAAATAGAGAGTTGTTTGTTGTACGATTAGCCGAGATTTGTGGTTTTAAGAACCTTCATAGCGCTCACAACGCGTTGGAAACTTTCCTCAGTGTTGCGTTTGCCTTGGTTGGCATCGGGATGAAGCTGTTTGACAAGCTGCGTATAGCGTTTGCGAACATCATCCTTAGACGCGGTATCATCAAGGCCTAAATCGTTTAGAGCTTTGAGCTGCATTTTTGAAAGACTACGGCGGCGCGGTGCTTCTGCTTGGTCGGCAATATTGCCTTCACCAAAAATGTTATAGCCTTCTGCGGTCGCAGCGGTCGAACCCGCTTTACGTTTCGACTGGGCTTGAGCGCGCTCAGCTGTATTTTTCTTGACGTCCCATGTTGGCCGATGGCCATGGCGCGCACCAACTTGCCATTCAGAAATATCTTCATCTGACATGCCAGAGAAAAAGTTCCAGTTTTTATTATATTCGCGGGCATGGATTGTACAAAAGTTATAATACTCGCGCAGGCGGTCGGGACTTTTAGGCGCTTTGCAGCCTCCCATAGATACGCAACCAGACCAGTCACATTCCATTTCATTAGGATCGACTTTTTTCTTGCCTTTATTGACGCGAATGTCGATGCCTTTGAGTTTATATTCGTAATCTTTTGCCATGATGCCTATATGAGGTTGAGTTAAAAGTAAGGACTGCACAAAATGGGCATTATTGGGTCAGCAATCAAGGAAAAACTGGAACAAAGTTTCAATCCGTCACACCTAGAGGTGATAGATGAGAGTCATAAGCATGCGCATCACGCAGGTGCGAAGGCACATGCAGAGGATGGCGGCAGCGCAGAGAGTCACTTTCAGGTGATTATTGTGAGTAAAAAGTTTGTTGGATTGACCCGTTTAGCCAAACACCGCGCTGTTTTGGATGTATTAGCTGTAGAAATGAAACAAATTCATGCTTTCTCACTTGATGCGCGTGAGCCCTAGAATTCACCACGCTGATCAGGTTCAAATGTTTTTGTAACTTTCAAAGAGCGTATTTGATTGCGTTCACGTTCTAAAATTTCAAAACGATAGCCATAATAAGCAAAGGTTTGGCCCACATCAGGGATCGTTTGACTTTCGTGAATAACAAGGCCCGCAATCGTGACGGCTTCATCATCGGGGAGTTTCCAATCCATCGCGCGGTTGACATCGCGCACAGCGGTCTCACCTTGAACAATTGCGCTTCCATTTTTCTGGCGCGTGACGCCTTGGACGTCTTCATCATATTCGTCTTGGATATCACCGACGATTTCTTCTAAAATATCTTCGAGAGTTAAGACCCCCATCAATGCACCATAT
The DNA here is from genome assembly GCA_023300105.1 of Hellea sp. Lineage (GTDB taxonomy): Bacteria > Pseudomonadota > Alphaproteobacteria > Caulobacterales > Maricaulaceae > Hellea. Next base: position 19,768 of record JALZWM010000136.1, on the reverse strand, counting down.
TCATCAACCACAAGGGCGAAGTGCTCGCGTTTGTGTTGAAAGGCACGAAGCTGTTTAACAACAGATGTTGTTTCCGGAACGAACCACGCATCACGGGCAATTTTCTTGGCATCAATTTGTGATATGTCGCCGTTCACTTTTAAAATGGCTTTGAGGGTGTCTTTCGCATGCAGAACGCCCACCACATTATCAGTGTTATCTTTGTAGAGTGGCACGCGTGAATGTCCGGAGTTGAGCATTTCTTTGACGATTTGATCGGGGGCAAGCTCCGCATCAATCATGACCATGTTTTTACGATGGGTCATGACATCTTCGAGATCAAGCTCGCCAATTTCAAGCACGCCGTAAATTTGATCACGCGCGCGTTTTGCCATGCCGCCTTCTTCAAGATGCAGGTCAACTGCGCCTTTAATATCATCCGCAGCTGTCCAAGCTGAGGCGTTAGTGTCAAAACCAAATAAACGCAGTGTCGCGTTGACGATAATTTGAACAACGGAAACAATGGGGGCAAAGACTTTGACAACAATACTGATTGGCTTTGCGACACGCAGAGCTAATTTGTCAGGTTGCGAAATCGCATAAGTTTTGGGGAGAACTTCTGCGAAAATCAAAATCAAAACAGTCATAACAATTGTTGCTAAAATAAGTGCCAATCCACCTGCACCAAATATTTTTGTAAAGAGTGCAGTGGTTAAAACCGACGCCAAAATATTGACCAAGTTATTACCAAGCAATATTCCGCCCAGCAGGCGTTCGCGCATATTTAACAACCTTGAAACAGTCGTGGCACGTTTGTCGCCATCTTTTTCGGCTGTATGCATGCGTGCCCGAGACGCAGCCGTTAGCGCTGTTTCTGAACTAGAGAAAAAGCCAGACAGGACGAGAAGACATAGAATGATCAAAATCATTGCAATGTTTTCGGGTTGGCTTAACGCTTCGACGGCTGAGGCTTTAGTCATAGGTTATTTGAATCCAGTTTTTCAGAAAGTGTTTTTAGGTAATTATAAGTGTTCTCGCGCGATGCGTTTTTTTGGACAAATGCTTGTCCGATGCGTTTGGCTAAAATCAGGGTAAGCATTCCGCCTTCATTTTTTTTATCTTGATTCATATGGTTAATGAGTGCGTCAGGGTTTTTTAGCAGATGCGTAACATCTGAGATTGAAACGAGATTTGTTTTATGAAGATGTGCTTTTAATGCAGTTACGTCATCTACAGAGCAAAGGTTTTGCGCCGCACTAAATTCGAACGCCATTTCCATACCCGCGCTTACAGCTTCGCCGTGCAGAAGATTGCCTGAATAACCCGCTTCAAGTTCAAGGGCATGGGCGAAAGTATGACCGAGGTTAAGTAAGGCGCGTTCTCCGCGTTCACGTTCATCAGCAGCAACAATACGGGCCTTGGTTTGGCACGAAACAGCGATGGCCTGCGCAATAGCATCTGGTTGTAACGTTAAGACGTCGACTCCATTTTCATCAAGCCAGTCAAAAAAATCTCTATCGCCTAAGAGGCCGTATTTTAAAACCTCGGCATAGCCCGCCTTAAGTTCGCGCTCTGCTAGGGACTTTAAAACAGAGGTGTCTGCAATAACGCATTGGGGTTGATAAAAAGCTCCGATAAGATTTTTGCCAAATCTATTGTTAATCGCTGTTTTACCGCCAACAGAGCTATCGACTTGGGAAAGTAGAGTCGTTGGAATTTGTATAAATTGGCAACCGCGTTTATAAAGGCTAGCGGCAAATCCTGTGAGGTCGCCGATGACGCCGCCGCCAAAAGCAATGATGGTATCATTACGGTCAAATCCAGCTTCGAATAATTTGTCTAAAACGGATTGCAAGCCTTCAAAGCTTTTCTGGCTTTCACCGGGAGGCAACACAATCAGGTGCGTTTCATAAATGGAAAGTGCTCTTTCTAAGGTTTTACCATGAAGGCGGTAAACGTTATCATCTGTCACAACCGCAATACGGGGCGCTTTAAGATGTGGCTTAATAATCTCTCCAGCTTTTTGTAAAAGACCGTCGCCAATAAAAATATCATAACTCCTGTCAGCTAAGTCTACTGTGACAGTTTTATGGTGTGAAGTATTTGGTGCTTTAGTCATTTAGCATGAGCCTTTTCATAAGCCTGTATTGCTTTGACGACACGGTTTACGGTCCTGAGGTGAGGGCCATTAGCGATATCGACTTTAATATGGGCTTGCCCGTAAATAGGATAACGCGCATCCATAAGTTCTCGCATTTTTTTACGTGGGTCAGACACTTGCAGCAAAGGACGTGTGTTTTTTCGGCTAACGCGTTCCATGATAGTTTCGAAATCACCTTTGAGCCAAACTGTAATTGCGTTGGCCATTAAAATTTTACGTGTGGATGCTGGTATGAATGCGCCGCCGCCTGTTGCGAGAATAATAGGTGTTTCATCTAAAAGCCGTTCGATGACGCGCCGTTCTCCTTCACGAAAGGCCGCTTCTCCGTGGTCACGAAAATAACCAGCCACAGTCCGTCCTGAAGCCTGTTCAATTTCATCATCACTATCAAAAAAGTCGCGGCCAAGTTTTTTGGCAAGTCTTCTTCCGACAGTTGTTTTGCCAACACCCATTAAGCCAACGAGGGCTATAGGGCGTGATGTTATGTCCGGGCTCATGAGCCTAATCCTTGCCTCGCGAACTGCCTGCGAGCCATGTGTGTATGGCACTGGTAGTATTTACGAAAATTTGCCTTAATATGAGCGCAAAATAGGTTATGCTCAATACATAAAGCGAATATTTGCGTCGAAATCGACGTTTGATTAAATGAATAATAAAGGCCTTATCGTGAAAAAAATAACAATTAGCGTCGTCATAATCGCGATTTTACTTATTGCAGCCTTTTTCTGGCTTCTGTCTCAAGCGTCACCAGAGAATGCACCACAAGACGCCGTGACCATAGAGTTACCTGATACTTACGAAAAATAGGTCAAATACATGAAATATACCCGCATTAAAAAACTCTTATTAGCCTCTGCTGCTGTAAGCAGTTCAGTGATGATTTCATCACTCGTTACGGCACAATCCATTGAAACAGGACAGCTTGGCGCCGCGCAGGCCTATGACGCAGGTGTGATTGATATCAGAAGCGGAGGACTAGATGCGGCGTTGTGGCAAGGTACGTCAGCGAAAATGGCCGTACATTTATTGGAGAAAATTCCTTTAAACAGTGCGAATGACCTTGTGCAAGATTTGATGGAGGCAGTTGTTTTTAGTGCTGGTGTGCCGCCAGAAGGTACAGATAGCCGCTATGATCAAATGCGCTTAAAGACGGTTATGCAGCTTGGCGATAAAGAGGCGTTGGATAATATTGCCTCGCGTAATCCTGATATCGCGCGGGACCCTGCCGTGCGCGCTGACTTAGCTTTGGCGGGTGGCGATGTGACAGGCGCTTGTACTATAGCCGATAATATAACCGAAGGACGGGGAGAGCCGGTTTGGGCAAAACTACGGGCTTTCTGTCATGTTGAACGCGGCGAATTATCTGCGGCTGAATTAACCACGGAGCTTCTCGAAGGTTCAGGGCATGAAGATTTAATTTTCTATAAACTGATGAAAGTTCTTACGGGGGCATCAAAGGACTTACCTAATACGCGTAATATTTCTGATCCATTGCATTCTTCAATGTTCAAAAAAGCGGGCGGCTCAAGCAGCGTAGGTGGTAATGCCGCGCTTGATGATAAGGCCTCATCCTTTTCGCGGTTAAACGCTGTATTTAAACAAGCCAATGATTTAACGGATAATCAAATTAATTCAATTTTTTCTCAATTGGCTTATAGTGATGACAGCCTCGCAGGCGGCACTAATTTTGATTATGTGTCTTTTGATTTAGAAACAGCTAAAGCAGACCCAACCGCGCGGGGTATGGCCCAACTGTTTCAACTCGCAAATGCGAGCGGCGATGCAATGTCTTCCGCAGAAGCCATGGCAATGGTCTTGGCGCGGGCCGATAAAGACGGCACATTTTCACGCTTTGCTCACCTCTTTCAACCTAATATAGCGGCCATACCCGCAAGCGTTCAGGCCGAAGTTAATTTGAAACTATTTGCCCGGGCTGCCATAAAACGTGGTGATATTGGAGCTTTGCAAGGTTTCTATAGCTCTATGGAAGACAACCCTGACAAAGCGCGCATTGCTTTGGTTGCTGACGCTCTAGGAAATGGCTTTAACTTAGGCACTCTTGGTAAAGACATCGAAAACCGTCTCGAAGGCACAGGTTCAGACCAACGCCGCGCCGTGCGCGATACCTTTATTGCGGTTGCGATGGGATCACGCTTATCTGGTGATGCGGGTATTGCCCTCGAAGGCAAGACGAACGGAATAGGCAGTTCAGTTGCAGCGGGAGATCTTTTAACTTTAATGGCCGCAGCGAAAGCTGGATCTCGCGCTGAAACGGCGCTTCGCGCGGCAATCATAATTGAAAAATCACCGCTCGATGACCGCTCGTTGGCTGTTGTTATAGAGGCGTTAAATATTGCAGGATTGCCGCAATTCTCTGGCCGCTTGGCGGCTGAAGATTTTCTCTCTGCTCTATGAAAAGAGCCTATGTGAATACTGGCCGCGCTATAGATTCATTCCTAGAGATGATGAGTGCGGAACGGGGCGCGTCTGATAACACATTATCGGCTTACCGAGGCGACCTTGAGGATTGGTCGGGTGTTCTCTCAGCTGCGAAACGTGATTTATTAACAGTTGGAACAGGGAGCCTTGAATCAGTTCTTGCAGGTTGGGCGGCAAAAGGACTTGCGCCGTCTACGGCCGCTCGCAAACTATCCTCCTTAAAACAATTTTGTCTTTTCATGCAAACGGAAGGATTACGTGAAGACAATCCAGCCCATAGTTTGCGCGGCCCTAAACAAGGCCGGCCTTTGCCAAAAATTTTATCCGAAGCCGATGTTGACGCGCTCTTTCAAAAGGCTGAAATGGATAAGACACCGAAGGGTATTCGCTTTCTATGTCTACTTGAAATTCTCTACGCGGGCGGTTTGCGTGTTACGGAACTCGTGACCTTAAAAAAATCTGCTGTGGGCCGCCGTGATGGATGCCTTATGATTAAAGGTAAAGGCGGGCGCGAACGTTTAGTGCCGTTGACGGGCGCAGCGCAAGACGCGATTGCGTTATGGCTCACAGTTCGCGCGGAGACCTTGCCCAAAAACACGATTGCAAAAGACCGGGCTAAAGCGTTCCTCTTTCCTAGCGCGTCCAAACACGGTCATTTAACACGCGAGCGTTTTGCGCAAATGCTCAAAAATAACGCGCGAGAGGCAGGGCTCAACGTGGCCAAAATTTCCCCTCATGTTCTGCGGCATGCTTTTGCAACGCATCTCTTGGCGCGCGGGGCAGACCTTCGGTCAGTTCAAACTTTGCTGGGTCATGCCGATATTTCAACTACACAAATTTATACACATGTTCTAGACGAGCGCATGCGTGAATTGGTAGAGACCAAACATCCATTAGCGAATTAACCCGCAAGACATTAACACCTTAGACTAAGTAAACACCTATGGCCAAACATACACTTTTTCACCCCAATCTCGCAGATGACCTCGATATATTATTAGGCGAGTTATGCGCTGAATGGGATTTCTGCGCGGGCATCAAAGGGGCAGACCTCGCCAAGGACGGTAAAATGCTGACGTCTAAAGTTTTCACCGAGACTGTAATCAAAGCCGAAGGCGATAGCTTAACGGGCGCTAAAAACTGGAACCGCCGTATTAAACGCCGTTTTGTTCAACGTTATGGCCATGAGGTGAGCGACGCCACTTGGACTTTGTAGAGGTCTTTTCTACGGGAGCTTTTAGGCGGCGTTTAAAGCTTTACCTCCCTGCTCATGCCGTTATTATGTGCGGCTGAAATAGGATACACAGATTTATGGTACGTACTTATCTGGATTTTGAACGCTCGGTCGCAGAGCTCGACAGTAAAATTGAAGCTTTAATCGTTAGCGAGGGCGCTGCGTCTGAAGGTGTAATTGCGCTTCGAGAAAAATCGAGCGATGAGCTTAAAAAAGTTTATAAAAAAATTGGCCCTTGGGAAAAGACTCAGGTTGCACGTCATCCTGCGCGTCCCCACTTCAACGAATACGTCACGGGCCTTATTAGTGAATATACACCGCTGTCTGGCGATAGAAAATTTGGCGATGATAACGCTCTCTTGGGCGGAATCGGAAAAATTCGGGGACGTTCCGTTGTCGTGATGGGCCATGAAAAAGGCACGGATACACAAACGCGCCTGAAACATAATTTCGGCATGGCGCAACCTGAAGGCTACCGCAAAGCCGTCCGCCTTATGGAACTCGCCGAACGTTTTTCTCTGCCCGTTGTGTCCTTTGTTGATACGGCAGGGGCCTTTCCAGGGCGCGGGGCGGAAGAACGCGGCCAAGCCGAGGCTATCGCGCGTTCTATTGACAAAGGCTTGTCCCTTAAGGTGCCTTTTGTTTCAATCATTGCTGGCGAGGGTGGTTCTGGCGGCGCTATTGCGATTGCAACAGCTGACCATGTCATGATGTTAGAGCATTCAATTTATTCTGTCATTTCGCCAGAAGGCTGCGCGTCTATTTTATGGCGCGATGGCGCGCGGGCTAAAGACGCCGCGAACGCGATGAAAATAACCGCGCAAGATTTAAAGAAACTCGGCGTCATAGATAAAATCATTAAAGAACCTATTGGAGGCGCGCATCGCGCTCAGGCAGAGACAATTAAAATTGTTGGGGCCGCAATTGTGAAATCCTTGGATGAATTATCTAAGCTAGGTAGCACGGCGCTTATTAAACAGCGCCGCGATAAATTTCTCAATATTGGGCGGTCTCTTCTTTAATGTATTTGATTGGATGCATGTTGCTTTCATTACGTGATGAATTTTTGATGGGTTTAAGAAACTTACCTCTCATAAAAAAAGCCCGATCCTAGGGACAGGGCTTTTTTCTTATTATTTCGCCTAACTTAAAATCCAGCTGCGATACCTGCGCCGAACCAGAGGAGGGTATCGTCGCCTTCACCTTCTAGAATATCGCGAAAGTTTAGAGCATCTTCGGAATTAATTGAAAAATTCCCACCAACATAGGCCGAAACATTATCTGTGAAGCCATATCCTAGGCTAGCAGAGGCGAGGCCATATTCATATGAAAAGCCGTCGCCGTCGACAAGGCCGGCGCTACCGCTAAGATCAAGGCTTGTTTTGTCTGCAACAGGGAGGCTGTGGGAAATTCCGCCTTCGAGCGTAAAAGCTTCTAGTGTGAAATCGTAATAAGCGGATACGGAGGGCGCTAAGACTGTGTCAAAGCCCAGACTTGCAAAGACTTCATATGACCCCGCGCCGCCACCTTCAGTCTCAAATAAGCTGCCGCCTTGTGGGTAGTGGTAATAAGTGACGCCAACATCTGTGCTAAATCTGTCAGAGAGCGGGACGGAGTAACTGGCATAAAGATCAAGTTCGTCACCTGCGACGATGGATGTATTGCCAAACCCTGTTGAGAACCATGCGCCAACTGTGAAGTCGCCTTTAGAGACTTCAACGCCGGGCTGAATGGCTGTATCGGCAAGGCTAACACCGCGAAAAACATAGTCGCTCACAAGGTCAACGCTTGTTGAGACGCTAATATCGCCTGCTGTTGCGGTGAGCGGGAAGGCGCATAAAGCGAGGGCGGCAGTTGATAATAAACGTCTCATAATAATCTCCAACGAATAACGGCTTCCCATTATGGGTAAGCATTAATTATTCATTGTTGATAATTAGGCCTGAGGGCTTGCGCGATAAGTTTTGATGCGCTTGACGCGATTCAGCTGAGTGTGATGCGGCTCTGTGCAAAGCCGCATAATTTTGGTGCGATTAAACGACTTTGCCGTGGCAATGTTTAACTTTTTTTCCTGAACCACATGGACAGCTGCTGTTTCGGCTTACGCCTTCGAGTTGCTGGGGCGTTATGTCTGAAGCGGCTGATGCTGGGGCTGTCATCATCTCCATCGGTGACCGCGCGTCCAGCGTTGATTGTTGTTGCACAAGCTGCTGTGTTTGCATCTCTTCTTGTTGGCGTTGCATCTGTACATTAATCAACAGGCGAGTTACAGCTTTGGTTACGCCTTCGCGTAAATCCGTAAGAAGTTTATCAAAAAGCGTGAATGCTTCGGACTTATATTCATTGAGCGGATCACGTTGGCCGTAAGCCCGCATGCCGATTACTGATTTAAGCGCGTCGAGCTGTTGTAGATGCTCGCGCCAATTCTGGTCGATGACTTGAAGTAAGAGACGTTTTTCCACGCGCTGCATTTCCTCGGCGTCAATACCTGCGGTGAGTTGCTCGAAAGCTTCGTCTGTTGCTTTCTTGAGACGTTCAAGCATTTCCTCATCGGCAATACCTTCTTCTTTGGCCCAATCCGCGAAAGGAATCTCCATTGCGAGAGTTTCTTTGGACGTCTCGCTCAGGCCATCAATGTCCCATTGCTCTGCATAGGCTTTTTTGGGGATGTGTGTATGGATTAAATCTTCACAGACTTGATGGCGGAAATCTTCAACGACATCTGAAACATCTTCATCCGTCATGAATTCCATACGCTGTTCAAAAATCGCTTTGCGCTGATCATTCATGACATCATCATATTTGAGCAGGTTTTTACGAATGTCAAAGTTGCGAGTTTCGACGCGCTTTTGCGCGGTCTCGATTGTTTTCGTCATGACTTTATTCGTCAGTTCTTCGCCTTCTTCCCAGCCAAGTTTACCCATCATTGTTTTCAGGCGGTCGCCGCCAAAAATCCTCATGAGGTCATCTTCTGTGGAGAGATAGAATTTAGAGCGCCCCGGATCACCTTGGCGGCCTGTACGTCCGCGCAATTGGTTATCAATGCGGCGGGATTCATGGCGTTCTGTTCCCAGAACATAAAGTCCGCCCGCGGCCAAAGATTTTTCTTTAAGCGCAGCGATTTCTGTTTTTATGTTGTCTTCTAGTCTCGCGCGTTCCGCATCGGGGGTTCCAGCTGGAATTTCTTGTTCAATTCGCATTTCAAGATTTCCGCCGAGCTGAATATCAGTTCCGCGGCCAGCCATGTTGGTGGCAATTGTCACAGCACCCGGAACGCCGGCTTGGGCGACGATAGAGGCTTCTTCTTCGTGATAGCGCGCATTCAATACACGATGCACAACATCACGTTCCTTTAAGAAACGGGATAGAGCTTCGGACTTTTCAATCGATACTGTCCCGACCAACATCGGTTGCCCTTTTTTCGCGGCGACTTGAATTTCATCGACGATGGCGTTGAACTTCTCACGTTCTGTTCTGTATATCGCGTCTTGGTTATCAATACGCTGGATAGGACGGTTTGTTGGGATGATTAAAACATCAAGGTTATACGTATCGCCAAATTCTGAAGCTTCGGTCTCAGCTGTCCCCGTCATGCCTGATAGTTTGCCGTAAAGACGGAAATAATTTTGCAGGGTCACAGATGCCATTGTGACATTTTCAGGTTTTACATCGACATTTTCTTTAGCTTCAATGGCTTGGTGTAGGCCTTCGGAAAGGCGGCGACCATCCATCATACGTCCTGTAAACTCATCGATAAGAACGACTTCGTCATTTTTAACAATATAGTCTTTGTCGCGGAAGAATATCTTATGGGCTTTTAGGGCTTGGTTGATGTGATGAACGATGGTGACGTTTTCAACGTCGTAAAGACTTTCACCTTCCAAGAGACCCATGCCTTTGAGAATATTTTCAATTTGCTCATTACCAGCTTCGTTAAACGTCGCTGAGCGGGCTTTCTCATCAATCTCATATCCGTCTTCAGCAATAGAGGGGATAATTGTATCGATCGTGCGGTAAAATTCTGATTTATCGTCAGTCGGGCCAGAAATAATAAGCGGCGTACGCGCTTCATCGATTAAGACAGAGTCGATTTCATCTATAATAGCGTAATTATGCCCACGTTGTGCCATTTCTTCGAGGCTATATTTCATATTATCGCGCAGATAATCAAAGCCGTATTCGTTGTTAGTGCCGTAGGTGATATCACAGTCATAGGCGTTTTTACGTTCAATGCCGTAAGCATCGTAATTATTAATACAGCCAACACTGACGCCAAGAAATTCATAGACCTGCCCCATCCATTCTGAATCACGCTGAGCCAGATAGTCATTGACGGTAATGATATGTACGCCTTCGCCTGTTAGAGAGTTGAGATAGGCTGCGAGTGTCGAAACCAAAGTTTTACCTTCGCCTGTACGCATTTCCGCGATTTCGCCGCGGTGAAGTGTGATCCCGCCAATAAGCTGCACATCATAGTGACGTTGCCCCAAGGTCCGTTTGGCCGCTTCACGAACTGTGGCGAAAGCTTCAGGGAGCAAATCATCCAAAGTTTCCCCATTTTGATGCCGTTTTTTATATTCATCAGTCTTGAGGCGCAGCGCATCATCCGTCAGTTTCTGGAATTCAGGCTCTAATGCATTGATTTTATCAACCAATGGGCGTAATTTCTTTAGCTTCCGGTCATTCTCTGTCCCGAAAATCTTTTTAGCTATCCCTAACATGGGGGCTCCTTTGGAGGGTTCGTCGCTGTTATGAATGCGTGCTTGAACCTCGACATATGCTTTGTGGTGATTTAGGGACGCTCATGCTCTAAGTCAATGAACTGGCCTAAAGTAAAGCTACAATTTGTGATGAATGATGATGAAACGTAACTATATTTTGCTTCTAACGCTACTCTTGAGCGTGATATCTCTTTCGTCGTGCCAAGACCGACTCATTATGGCGGATAATTCGCCCTTTGGACAAGGCGTGGTTCGGCTGGGCGATACTGAGGTTGCGTCCATTGATGGGACGAAAATATACCTCTCTGATGTTGAGCGCATGGCGGCGTCTCACGGTTTAATCGAGATCGAGTCTCCTTTGACCCCGGGGCAACCCGTATTTCAAAAAGTTTTGGATGAATTGATTGACCAGCGTTTATTGGCTTTGGACGCTCTGCGCCGCTCGCTTGACCAAGAAGATGAAACGCGCCGGCGGTTATCTGTGGCGCGGGAACGGATTTTAGGGAACGCCCTCGTAGAGAGACATCTTAGAGATAAGGTCAATGAAACCACTATTCGCCGTATGTATGATGAACAAGCCAATTTGCGTGATCGCGGGGTCGAAATTCAGGCGCGGCATATTTTAGTTAAAACAGAAGAGGCCGCCAATTTACTTGTTTCAAAGTTAGCACAGGGCGCTAATTTTGAAGCGCTTGCCAAAGAGTTTTCTGAAGATGAGGGCAGCCGTGCCCAAGGTGGGGATTTAGGATTTTTTACGCGCGATATGCTAAATGAAATATTCACAGAAAAGACGTTTGCGGTTCAAAAAGGCGAACGGTCTGAGCCGTTTGAGACAGAATATGGATGGCATATAGTGGAGGTTTTAAATCGCCGCACAGCGCCACAAGCAAATTTCGAAGACATGCGTAGCGAAATATTAAATTTCATGACCTATGATGAAATTCAAACCTTGTTAAAAACATTACGGGTAAAAGGCGAAGTAAAATTATTATTCGGCCAAGCCATCCATGAAAATCAAGATGATACTGAAAGCTCTACAACGGAAAACCCTAACAATGAGTAGTAATCAAATTTCACCTTTCGCACCTAAAAACTTTCCCGCCCTCCCGCCGATTGCAGGGTTTGAAATGGCCACCGCTGAAGCAGGTGTTAAATATGAGGGCCGCACTGATTTGTGGGTCTTGCGGGGGCAAGCAGGAACACAGGTCGCAGGTGTCTTTACGCAAAACCTTTGTCCGGGCGCGCCGGTGGATTGGTCGCGTAGGGCTTTAACGACAAAGGCAGATGGTCCGCGCCTCGTTATTGTTAATTCCGGGAATGCGAATGTGTTCGGCGGACAGAAAAGCCAAGACGCTGTTGTCGAGACAGCGCGGGCCGCCGCTAAGATATTTGGGACAACCGCTGAAAGTGTTTTCCTTGCCAGTACAGGCGTGATTGGCGAAGCTTTGGACGCCTCCAAAGTCACAGCAAGATATCCACAAATGAAAGCCGCCTTAAAAGCGGATGATTGGGAAAATGCAGCGCGCGCGATTATGACAACAGATACCTACGCCAAAGGGGCTACGACAACCGTTATGATTGACGGGACTCAGGTGACGATAAATGGTATCTCAAAAGGCTCTGGTATGATTGCGCCTGATATGGCGACAATGCTCGCCTTTGTTGCTACGGACGCCAATATTTCGCAAGGCGTCCTTCAAGGTTTGCTCTCCGAACAAACGCAAACGAGCTTTAATGCCATCACCGTTGATAGCGATACCTCGACATCTGATACATTGCTTTTACTCGCTAGCGGGGCGGCAAAACATGATTTTATTTCTGATATTAAGGACCCGCGCTTAACCGCTTTCAAAACCGCACTTCATGAGATTCTTTTTGATTTGGCGATGCAAATTATCAAAGACGGCGAGGGAATTACAAAATTTGTGACCATCAAAGTCAGCGGCGCGGTGAGCGATATAAGCGCCAAGCGCGTGGGTATGAGCGTCGCCAATTCTCCGTTGGTGAAAACCGCGATTGCGGGCGCGGATGCTAATTGGGGCCGTATTGTTATGGCGGTCGGCAAGGCTGGCGAACCTGCAGAACGTGATAATTTATCGATTTGGATGGGACCGCATTTACTGGCGCAAAAAGGTCAGAAAAATGATAAATATACAGAAGAAGACGGCGCGTCATATATGAAGAATGACGAAATTGAGATCAAAGTTGACCTCGGCTTAGGTAGTGGCAGTTCAGTAGTTTACACCTGTGATTTGACCCATGGTTACATCGATATCAATGCGGATTATCGATCTTGAGTGAACGAACATTATTAATTGTTGCGGCTTGCGCACTAATTGATCCTGATGGGCGCATTTTAATTACGCAGCGTCCAACGGGTAAAAGCCATGCGGGTCAATGGGAATTTCCCGGCGGGAAGCTCGAAGCGGGTGAAACGCCAGAACAAGCGGTAACGCGAGAACTCCGAGAAGAGTTAAGTGTTGAACCCTGCGAACGCTGTTTGCAACCCTTCTCATTTGCTTCACATGCTTATGACGATTTTGATCTCCTCATGCCGTTTTATCTTTGCCGTCAATGGGATGGTTTTGCGCGGGGGCTAGAAGGGCAAATGCTTAAGTGGGTCTTCCCAGATAAAATGGGCGACATTGACTGGGTGCCCGCCGATATTCCTTTGGCGCAAGACATTAGAGATAGGTTGAAAAGTGGCCGCAGGTTTGCCGAGTAAAAATTTAAAACTCTTTGACCGCTTTAATTGCGTCGCCAAGATGCATTTTTCCTGCACCGGGTTTTAGAGGCTTTTGCTGACTTTCATCTGGTGCCCACCCCGTGAGCCATAGAATTTCAAAACTGGCTTTTAGCTTTCCATTATTGCTAAAAAGATCTGCATAATTTTCTTTGAGACGTGTGTAATAGTTTTTGGTCAAAACCTTGTTTGAACGGTTTTTTAAAATATTCGTCTCGCCAATATCCCTTAGGTCAGAGAGGAGTTTTTCAAAATTCGAATAATTAACATTAAAGCGGTCCATATCAACAACAGGTAAGTTAAGACCTGCCCGGGTAATTAATGGCGCTGTTTGACTATGAGTAACCATGGGGAATATTCTTGGGCTTGTGCCCTTTAGTATTTCATCATCCGTTTTGTAGAGGGATTGGCGCAATTCTGTTAAAGTGTCACCGCCAAAAAGAGCCGAAATAAATAAGCCATCTTTTTTGAGGGCCTTTGCCATAAGGGCCATTTCACCGGGGAGGTCGTTCTCACTGTGCAACGTTAAAAAAGAGAGGATGAGGTCCGCACTTGCGCCCATAATGTTTTCGATACCGTGTTTTCTGTGAATAAAGGTAAATGTTGCAGGATGTTTTTCAGGCGGGAGGCGGGCGATTAAGTCAGCTCGTAAATCGAACTCTCCTACTAAAATAGCAGACTCAAAACAGCGATTAACATCAAGGAGCCGTTCAGCGGCATCCTCAAGACATCTATCTAATAAAAAGGATGGCCCCGTTCTCGCTAAGCGTTTTATGGCTCTTTGGCGGCGCAGGTCTTTTTGATGCGAATCAAATATTTGCGGAATAGCCATAATTTCTGTCATAAGGACCATATGGTCTTTTCAAACTCGAAAGAAAACCCTTTCCTACGTAGCGCGGCACATATCGTTGATATTGTTTTACCGCCGCAATCATTGGTTACAGGACATATACGCGATGCGGGGGCGGATGGCGGCATTTGGTCTAAGGTCAATTTTTTGGATGAGCCTTGTTGTCGACTATGCGGCTTTCCATTTGAATTTGATCAAGGATCTGACATGTTATGCGGGCGTTGCGCGGTCAAAAAACCGGCCTATGATATGGCGCGGGCCGCCTTTCAGTATGATGATGTGTCTCGGTCGATGGTCCTAGAGTTTAAGCATGGGGGCCGCACACAAGGCCTTGCCGCCTTTGCCGCGCATATGCGCCGCGCGGGGCGCGCCTTTTTGCCAGAGGCTGATGCGCTTATCCCTGTACCGCTACATTACTCACGGCGGATTAAGCGGCGTTATAATCAATCTGCTTTATTGGGCCGCTCGCTTGCCCGTATAAGTGTGCCTGACTTTAATCCTGATAGTCTTGTGCGCGAGAGGGCGACACAGACACAAGGTGGCAAGTCGGCCTCGGGACGGCGGCGCAATGTCCAAGGGGCATTTGCAATCAGAGAGGGGCATAAGAACCGTCTTGCTGGCGCGCATATCGTTTTAATTGATGATGTTATGACGACGGGGGCGACATTGGAGTCCTGCGCGCGTACGCTTAAGCGTGCTGGAGCAAAGCGCGTAGACGCTTTAGTTTTAGCACGGGTTGTTAAAGCCGCGGCAATCCCTAAATAGATATAAGAAATATGCGAGGATTAAAGGGCTATGGCAAAAATTGAAATGTATACGAAAATGATGTGTCCCTTTTGTGTGCGCGCCAAAGCGCTACTTAAGAAAAAAGGCGTGTCAATTATTGATATCCCTGCAGCGATGAATCCTACTAAGCGTGAAGAAATGCGTAACCGTTCTGGCGGAGCAAATACGTTTCCGCAAATTTTTATCGACGGCAAACACATTGGTGGCTGTGATGACCTATTTGCGTTGGATGCACGCGGGGGATTGGATCCGTTACTCGGGTGATATCAACCGCGCTCATTCAGTTGCGTTCAGGCGTAGAGGTTGAAGAAAACCTCGGCGTTGCAGGCAGGCTTATTCGCGCTGCTGCAGCAGATGGTGCGACATTTATTGCCACGCCAGAGATGACCCATCTCTTGCAGCGTTCGTCAAAACAGTTGTTTGCAACGATTGCCGCCGAAGAGGATGACGTAGGCCTTAAATATTTTAAGGTTTTGGCCAAAGAATTGGCGATTGATTTATTAATAGGGTCACTTGCTATAAAAACAGGCGAGCGCCGCGCAGCGAACCGCTCATTTTTGATTGGCAAAGACGGCGAAATTAAAGCCCGCTATGATAAAATTCATCTTTTTGACGTGACAGTCTCAAAAGCTGAGACGTGGAAAGAAAGCAATGTTTATGATCGCGGAACGCAAGCCGTTTTGACGGAAATTGAAGGGGCTAGGTTAGGTCTGTCTATTTGTTATGATTTGCGCTTTGGGGATATTTATCGGCACTACGCGCAGTCAGGCGCGCAAATATTGACGGTGCCGGCGGCTTTCACGCGGCCAACAGGTCAGGCGCATTGGGAGAGCCTGCTGAGGGCGCGGGCTATAGAAACATCGAGCTTTGTAGTAGCCCCCGCGCAAGGCGGCACTCACGCAGATGGCCGTGCTACATGGGGGCACTCCATGATTATCGGCCCTTGGGGCGATATACGGGCTGAGCTTGGTCATGATGAACCAGGATATATTTGCGCGGCGCTAGACATGATCGATGTCGAAGCAGCGCGCGCAAAAATTCCCGCTTGGAATCACAACCCGGATTTTAAAAGGTGATTAAATATAATTTGATATGTCGTCACGACCATGAGTTTGAGGCGTGGTTTTCAAGCTCTTCAGATTATGATGACCAGCGCCAAAAGCGGTTAGTGCATTGCCCTTATTGCAATTCGGCCAAAATCGAGAAGGCGATTATGTCGCCCAATGTGTCAACGTCTCGCCGAAAAGAGACAATTGCGTCTAAGCAAAAACAAACTCATAGCCAAGCTATGGCCGTGATGAATGCGGCAGCGTCGAAAGTCAGACAAGAAATTGAAGATAAGTGTGATTACGTCGGTGATAAATTCGCGGATGAGGCTCGCGCCATTCACTACGGCGAAAAAATGGAACGCCCGATTTATGGTCAGGCTACGCCCTCTGAAGCCACGGGCCTCATAGAGGAAGGCGTAGATATTGCGCCTTTGCCCGATATTTTAAGGCCTAAGCCGTCTAAAAAAATCAATTAGGCCGCAAGCGGTAACGGCTTTTCAATTGGCCGCGACGGCAGAATAATTACATTCTCATCACCCATATCAATCACAGTTTCACCGTTGCGAATAGCTCTTAGGATATCCGGCGCATTGGCAAATGACCCAAGCGCGACAAAGAGCATATCTTGTGTATTTTTATTAGGTAGGGTCGCAAAGACTCTGGCTTGGTCAATGGATATATTACCGCCAAAATAAGCCTGTTGTAGCTGGCGACTAAGCCTAGAAACGCTCAAGATATCTTTTACGCATTGTTTGGATACGTAAAGGGTGGAGGCAATTTCCATCAAACTATAGCCTTTTTTGCATAAGGACAGAACGTCCTCAAATTTTTCCTTATTTGACAAAAGGCTCATGTGCTGGACTGCAGAGTTATTTTGCGTCACCATAACATAAGGTACATTTACCAAAGAGTGAGGAAGACATCCTATAAAACGCATACGGCGTAGGGCTGCGAGGCGTTTTTTGCCATCAACAACGATTAGTTTTTTACCGCGTTGCATGACTCTTATGGGATTTAACAGACCGTGCTTGGCAATTGAGTTTTGGATTTGCTGAACTTCTTTGAGGCGATCGCCAAAGAATATCCGTGTTGTCGGTGTCTGCAAATCAGACATTTTTGCCGTTTTAAACTGCATGGGCATCAGACTAGCCTCCATTATTATAATAGTAACCTAACTTAGTAACGATTACAGGAACGATACGGTTTCATGAAAAAATAATTAATATCGTTAACAAGCATTAACCACTTGCAGTATTGAACATACAGGTATTCTTGTCCAAATTAAGTCACGTCTAAGAACGTTTGCGTGAGAAACCTGTGTCAACCATGGTTAACGAAACGTTAGCAGTATTATAACTCTAAGCGGATTTTAGGCCGATGGTGACGTAATTAATTGAGAGGTCGTCAGAAAACCGCCACTGACTATTTAGCGGGTTTAAACTCATGCCAATGCTGGGCTCAGGCGAGAGGCCGGCCTGCTCTAACCAGCGGCGAATTTCAGCAGGTTTTACTAATTTTGCATATTGATGCGTGCCGCGCGGGAGCCAACGTAAAATATATTCGGCGCCAAGAATAGCAAAACTAAAGGCCTTAAAAGTCCGGTTGATTGTTGAGCAAATCATAAGTCCTCCGCCGCGGACCATCGCCCCGCAATCTATCATAAATTCAGACGGATTTGCGACGTGCTCTATGACTTCCATATTTAAGACAGCGTCAAAAGGCGTCTCGCCTGACTGAACAAGTTGCTCAATTGTCCCGTGACGATAGTCAATTTCAAGACCGACTTGCTCGGCATGTGTCTTTGCCGTTTTGAGATTTTTCTCAAGCGCGTCTACGCCAGTGACCTGCGCGCCGAGCCGCGTCATGGGCTCGCAGAGTAATCCTCCGCCGCAGCCTATATCTAAGATTCGCAAACCCTTTAGGGGGAGTTCTGTGTCAGGGTCACGGTGAAAATGCTCGCACAGGGTCTCTTTAATAAACCCAAGTCTTGCCCCGTTCATAATGTGAAGGGGTTTGAAAGGGCCGTTTGGATCCCACCAGTTTTCAGCCATACGTGAAAAGCTCGCCATTTCCGCAGGGTCCACGGAGACGCTGGAGATGTGTTCTGGAGAGATATGTTCAGGAGCTGTTTCTGAATGCGGCATTTGGAACCTCTAATTTTCAACAAGAGTGAACGACAAAATCATTTTTAACCATGAGGCGCTTCGCCGCGAGTTAGGCGATGTTTTCGCGAAGTAAAATGCCAAGCCGCTTAATACCTTCGTCAATTGTAGGGGCGTCGGGCAAAGAGAAACTGAGGCGGATTGTATTCGTGCCTGATTTATCCGCAAAGAAGGCTTGGCCCGGAACAAAGGCGACTTTTTGTGTCTTGAGGGACTTTTCTAAGAGGTCAGCGCCGTCAATGTACTCTGGCAACGTAATCCAAATAAACATCCCGCCTTGGGGGTGGTTCCAGCTCACGCCCTCTGGCATATAAGTGTCTAAGGCTTTTAGCATGTGATCGCGGCGAGCTTTATAGGCGGCACGGATTTTGGTGATTTGTTTATCGAAACCCTTTTCGGCAACATCCGTAATGGCGATTTGATTGATTGTGGAGGAATGCAGGTCAGACGCTTGCTTCATTAAAACAAGGCGCGAGATAACGGATTTTGCACCGCAAACCCAGCCGACGCGTAGGCCAGGGGCTAAGGTCTTAGAAAACGTGCCGCAATAAAGCGTACGGGTGTTCTCAATGTCTCCATTGCGTTCAATGTCTAGCGCGAGAATGGGCGGGATGTCCGCGCCCTCATAACGCAGCGCTTGATAGGCCGCATCTTCGATAACCGCGATATTCATTTCCTCCGCCATATCGAGTATATGGTTGCGGTCTGCGTGTGTCATCGTCTCGCCTGTTGGATTGGCAAAGTCGACGGAGAGATAAGCGAACTTAACGTTCCCGCCTGCTGTTTCGGCGGCGTCTTTATAAGACTGCGGCGTTCTGTTGCTATTATCAGAGAGACGATCAAAGGTTGGCTCATAAGCATTAAAAGCGCCAAGCGCGCCAAGATAGGTCGGCCATTTAACAAGGGCCGTATCTTTGGGAGAGAGAAAGAGCTTGCCGATATAATCAAGGGCCTGCTGTGAGCCTGATGTAATGAGAATATTGTCGATATCGCAAGGCACCCCAAGCTTGGCCATTTCAGCGGCAATCCATTCCCGCAGAGGCGCATAACCTTCACTCACAGAATATTGCAAGGCGGCGTCTTTAACCTCTGATGTGAATATATTAGAAAAGGCGGTTTGCATCTCGTCTGCAGGAAAAAGCTTAGGGTCGGGAATGCCGCCCGCGAATGAAATGATATCAGGTTGATCCAAGAGTTTGAGAAGTTCCCGGATTTCTGAGGCTTTGAGGCGTGAGGCCCGTGTTGCAAATATATCTTCCCAGTTCATTTTATTATCCATCTTTAATCAAGTGGCTGTTATTAGACCTTTCCACAAAACTTGACCAGTATATTTAAGTGGTTGAAATATTCTCACGCCCGCGTAAAAGCACCGCTCTTTTGAATTATAAATGACTAGGAAAATCAATGGCGCGCATCGTCATGAAATTCGGCGGAACATCTGTCGCGAACTTAGAACGCATTCGTCACGTGTCGCGTTTAGTGGAGGCAGAAGTTAAAGACGGCAATGAAGTTGCTGTGGTTGTCTCCGCGATGAGCGGGGAGACGAACCGGCTTGTCGGCTTGGTTGACGCGTTGGACGCAGACCGTATTGGCAATGAAGATATTCACGGCGGCGAGATTGATGATGAATATGATTCCATCGTG
>JALZWM010000135.1 GCA_023300105.1 Hellea sp. | reverse complement strand
GAGGATGAACCGCTACCATATGATTCTGTTGCCGCAGGTGTACCGCTTCCATATGCAGGCGCGGGAGCCGCAGCAGCAGCAGGTGTGCCGCTACCATATGATGTCGTTGGAGCCGCTGTGCCGCTGCCATATTTGCCGACTTGCTTATTTACAATGCCGCTCGCTTTGTCTTTTAGCCCATCCGTTTGACCTGATACCAAACCATTGGCGCGCTCTTTACCGACAGCCATGAGCGCATCTGTTTTAGATCCGCCTTTCAAAAGGACTTTACCGGCCGTAAGTGATTCTGAACCACTAAGTGAGCCACCAGGCAGCTTGCCTGCAACGCCGCCCAAATCGCCAAGGCTTGATCCGCCTGTTACGCCGCCCAGAGCAGACCCACCAAGGGCTGACCCACCGAGAGCGCCGCTAGCTTTGTCTGTTACCGCGCCTTTAGCAGCATCTGTTGCCAGATCTTTTAAGCCGCCAAGTTGTGCATTGGCGATGCCGGCCGTGCCAAGAACAAGTGTAGATGTCAAAATTGCTGTTGTTAATAAACGCATGTATATCTCCTATAACGTTTAGCTCATGTAATCGCGAGCCATGGGTAATCGCGAGCCATGGGGACTCCCGTCTACAGCCAGTATAAACGAATTGTGGCCAAATTGGGAACTCAGAATTACATCAAGTATTTGTGAAGCTCAGTCACGTCACCGCTTTGGCCTTTTTGCGCGGTTTAGGCGGCGCGCCCTCGCCCCATAACATACGCGCATTTACCGCGAGTAGCCCCAGCGCCAAAGCGAGCCAAATCAGCATCCAGACTTTGGCAGGGAAAAACCGCAGCTCTTCTTCAAAGGCGCGCAAATCAGAGCTTGGCCCAGAGGCCGTATCTTGGATAATATAGATGACGCTAATCAGGCCGAGGAACATCAATATCTCGCGGCCAAATTTCGTCTTAAACCCAAGTACAAAAAGAGCCGCAGAAAACACAAATAAAATAAACGTCGTAAACACCGTCCAATACCAAATGATGCCCGTCACCGCCATCGCCGCGATAATCACAATCAAGGCGGGCTTGACCAATCTCGGCGCACGCGCGCCAATATAAAACAAGATATTCCCAAACAGCGCAGAGCCAAGATAGCCGCCCATCAAAATCACGGCGCGGCTCCCGTCAATCGTCGCGGTCGCCCCTGCTCCGTTTTGCTCTATCACGACGCTCACAACTTCGCCCCCCGTGATAAGCGCCCCCGCCGCATGACCAAATTCATGCAGGAAGGTCACAAAGATACGAATAGGATAAAGCAGCTTACGCCCCACCTCCCCGCCATAAAGCGAGAGCCCAAAATAAACCGCGCACATAACCGCGATACGCAGGATGAGGCCCACTCTTGTACTATCAGGGCGAGGGGACATGCCATTGGGCGTATTGGGTGGAGTCATAGCAGGACTAAAGCAAGCAGGCGCTAGCGTGTCAATTTAGCTTTTATGATTCATGGGACATTTAAAAGAAACTCAATCCGCAGGAATACGGGGTATGTTAAAATTAAAACTGTAAAGCCCTTTGCATCCAAGAATACAAACGTGCATTACTAAGGACAACACTTACTTTAAAACAAGAAAGATAATTGGGGAAAATTATGAAAACATCTATCAAATATCTAAGCGTAGTGACGGCCGCGCTATTCGCGTCTAGCTGCGCGACCAAAGCACCGCCCTCAAGCTCTATTGCAAATACAGTACAGTTTGCCGCCATAAAATCCAATCAAAGCGCATTGGTCAGCTTAGATGTGAGCGGCCAAAGGTGTGAGAGAACAAACATACGCCTCAGAAACACAGACACAGATAAAAAATATACTTTATCGGTCATCCAAAAAAGAGGCCGAGGCATTCGGGGCTTATCATTGGGGGAGCCAGCTCTGGTATCGCTTGATGCGGGGACGTATGAAATCTTCTCAGGCGTATGCTTAAATAATGGATTTAAACCTATAAATTATACTTGGATTGACCGTTGGTTTGAACCTTTTGAACTTAAGAATGGGGATGTGCGCTACCTCGGAAGCCTCAGCGTGACGGCCGCCAAGGGCCTCGGGAAGCAAACGACAGCGAATGAAGTTGTTACACGGCTTGCGAATTGGGGGTTCAACGACAACAAAACTGTCCAATATCCAGTGTTCAAATTTATAGATCTGAAATCGCGGGCAAAAACAGCATTAAATCTGAACTATCCCGAACTCGCCTCGTCACTAACGTATCAGCCGCCCACAGCAAAGCTAACAGCAAAAGAGTTTAGAGATGTTGTCCAGAAAGCATTTGCAGATGATGCAGACGGCAAGCAACGGCTGAAAAAAGACGCCATCGAAGACATAAAGACTTACATGGACACCTTTAAAAACTAAGCTCGCACCACTTACTTATAACGCGCTTACTTATAACGCGCTTAGCTTATAAAATTTGGAGGGCCTCGAAAGAGGCCCGCCTCTGCGGCCACATCTGGCGTCATATAAATGGAAATATAAAACTCAATCCTCAGGAATATGAGGTGGTTACATAATGGGTTCATTCACTACCTAAACTAAGCGCCTCACTCGATGCTCTTAAATAACAATCTAACACCCGTCATTACCCTACTCGATCGGGTAATGACGGAAGGTAGGAATTTATGCAGGCCTCAACACTGCAGCCCACACTCAAATCAGGACCCCCTCACCCACGCCTTCGGCGCACCCTCTCCCTCTGGGAGAAGGCGAAGGTAACAACATCCCGCGTCTTTGTCCTTCTCGTCCTGCGTTTTTTCAAAACGCTCGAGGGAGAAGGTGTCTCGAAGAGACGGATGAGGGTTCCATAACTCAAAGATAATCACCAACCGCGCACAAAGCCAACTCACCCGTCATTGCCCGACTTGATCGGG
>JALZWM010000134.1 GCA_023300105.1 Hellea sp. | reverse complement strand
GCTCGCGCCGCGACCTACGCGGCAGCGATTGCGCCGCCCGACGATAAGACCGAAGCCGCGCGGATTGCAAAGGCTCATGCAACAGATATGTTTGTCAAAGTAGCAGAGGCCGCCATTCACATGCATAACCAACTATATGATAATGGCCAAATAAACGATAAAGTGAATGCTACATCTGCACCAGCACGTCAGCACCCCTTGCATGACTTTTTTATACGCGCCCAAGGAAACAAGAATATGTTTGGGAGTTCTGAGAGTGATTGACGGCTTTCATCTTCATAACAACAAAGTTACTCTCGCAATCATCCAAGAGGATGTTTGCGTCCAATCATCAGCTTTAGGAACAGCAGACCAATTCGATGGCTGAACACGTAAAGCCCTACCGCTATCAGACTGGCGAATGGGAAGTACCATGCGCCTAGATGCTCTGAATAAGATTCATTTGGAGATCCGCTCTGAACCCCAAACGCGATATTTTTTGTACTATTATGTGTCCATAACCCCACAGCTTCTGGCGCAAATAGTTCAGCAACAGCGCTAAACGCCATGCCAATTGATGTGAGCAAGAATAAGCTCGCAATAAACAATCCCGTTGCAGCAATCACGCGGCGTGTAGCCAAGGTGACTAGTGCGCCAAATGTGCGTCCCGGGCCGCCATCATTAAATGCGGTTTGCAATGTTAATTCATCGCGAAAAGCACGCGCACAAACTGCGGGCGCCCCAAGCCCTTCAATAGCCACGTCAAGTTTACCTTCAAGCATGCGGTATTCTAAATGAGCTCCGATTTCTGCGACAATATCAGAACGCTCATCCGCCTGTAATCCACGAAGCGCGACCGAGAGAGCTTTAGTATAACGTTCAATTTTTTCGTTATGGGTCATAATTTATCTCCTGTAATCTCCGAAAGGTTTTCCTTAAAGCCACTCCAGACTGTTAGCATAGCTGTCAAAGTGGCTTTGCCATCGTCAGATATAGTGTAAGTTTTTGTAGGTCGGCCACCGTTTTGGGACAATTGCCATTCCCCTGCTATCCGTCCGTCACGTTCAAGTCTTTTCAGTAAAGGATAGAGCGTTCCCTCAGACAAGCCAATGTCATCATAAGGCTTTAAATACCCAAGTAAGCCGATGCCAGAAAGAGGCTCCTTCTCTAAAACCGATAATACGGCTAATTCTGCCGCACCTTTTCGTAATTGTGTTTTCCAGTTATCTATTTTCATAAAACAAAGTAACTTATATAGACATGCTATGCAATATAAAAATGCAATGCATGTCTACATGTAAAATGCCTTAGTTCTGAAGCCCTTACTCGCACCTTAAATGACTTTCCATCTCGCGCTTTAGGGCATAACCCAGCGGTTTACTTTGGGCGTTCTAAGCCTCTCACCCAGAGGCTTAGTTTGGGCGATTTTAGCTCGCTGAGGAAACAAGGGTGATGATGGAAATCAACGAAGGTGCAAAGTTAAAAAATTATCCATCAGCTTATGATGAGCTAATGGATAATTACGTTATTTATCATAAACTTGCAGCATCTATATCGGTGACAGTATAAGTTCCTGTGAACGTCAAGGTATCCCCTGGCGCGAGAACATCCCACGACCCGTCTACAGCTGCATCGGTTGAATCACCCGTCGGCGCGACGTCAGTTAAAAGCGTTTCATTTCCGGGTACAGGCGCAGGGTCAGAGCCGTTATGCGTATCCGTAATAGCTATGTTGCGAACGTTTAAATCGCCGTCATTCGTGATAGTGTAAGTATATGTCACAACATCACCAATAAGGTGCGGACCTGTGCTATCTGCGACTTTCGTCATAGAAAGAGAGGGATTGGCGGTTACTGTTATCGTCTCTACAGCGGTTGAGCAATTTGTAGGATTAATTTTGTCACAAATTTGATACTTAACGGTGTAATCACCGGGCTGCGTGCCAGCAGGTATTGTAACTGTTCCATCATTATTGAGCGTAATGGCGGTGCTTGGGTTTCCGTCAGGACCAGTCACGTCGCCGGGCGTAAAGATGATACTCTCAAAATCAACTCTAACACCATTGAGTGTATCTGATGTCACAACAGAGGCGGTGATCTCACCCGCTCCGGTTATTTCAGGGAAATTTTCAGGTATTGTTTCCACGATAGAGACGCAATATGTTCCTAACGCCCAGCCAGTACCAATACGCGCGGACACGACACCATTGTCTTGAGTTAAAGTCGTGAGCCCATTATCATTTTGATATAGAGCTAACCCAGAGCGGTTACTTTGACCATTCGTGTTTCCTGCAGCACCGCTTAATGTAATCGTGGCTTCGTCGACATTTATCGTCGCGCCAGGATGGGCCGCTAATGAACCCGCGACATAGTCCTGCGTTCCAAAAATGGCAACTTCAGTGTCTTCAATATCATGGGCATAGAATTCAATTTCGGTTACTAAGATGTCGCCTGAAATTTTTATAGTTATGCTCGCAGTTGCAGTTACCACCACTCGAGCTGGCCCTAATAACCTTACAGCGCCCCCTGTCGCATTGCCGCCTGATTGCGAATGGCCAGTACCACTAATTGGCAATAACAAAGGGTGGTCGGGCGAGCTATTGTCTAGAATTTCAATATCAAAGATAGTACCATTTTGGATCGATTGTGCAGTGAAGAGTTGGCTATTGTTAGGGTCAGCTGTGAAAGTCAGCAAACCGCTATTATCAAACTCAATTGGCTCGCCGTAGGCACAGCTCGATATCTGAGCCTGCGCTATAGCCGAACTTGCTATAACAATGTTAAGTGCAAGGAGCAGGATCACGATCCGCGACATCAACTTGTTAAGATACGTGGGTTTTTTATCCAACCCCACTAATTCTGCGTTACGCATGTAGCCTCCATTCACAAAAGCCCACTTGAAGTGAACAATGTATAATTCAAAATAATGATAGATAGAATAAAGGCACCAAAGCCCACAAGAGGCCTCATTTTTTTATCTAATGTTTGCTTAAACAAGCTCTAAGATTGTTCACCATAACAGTTAAAAAGTAATAAAAATTGCTCGTACTTATAATGAATGAAACAATAGCGCTTAAAGGGCCCTTCACTTGCGTATTAGCAGTCTTTAACATAGGCTAGCCTTACTATTAGGTGAGCAGTTCGATGTATTTTCATAATTTAATCTGCGCCGCCCTCGTAGGAACGTTTTTCTTAAGTGGTTGCGGACAAAATATAGAGCCAGCTGCAAACGCAGGTAAAAAAACGGGTGTCACCGTTCCTACAAAAGAGATTGCGGGTCAGAATACGAACACGTGGCAAACAGCCTTACAAAGCCCTGACTGGGTGTTAGCCGAAACATTGCCAGCGCAATGGAGTGGCTTATATCAGGAAGATTGCGCGATTGGTGGACCTGAAAAGACTAGTTTTTTTACCTATAATAATCATCTGCAAAACACACAATATCATATCACCTACATCGTCTACCCACCAAGTTTAGGCAAAAAACCAAAAGCAGAGATTTATCCCTTTACCTTTAAAGTCTGGCAAAATAAAAATTGGCCGCAGCATTACCTCTTATTCACAGCTGATAGTTTTACACAAATACTAATTGAGGACGGGATATCACGGGGCTTGCATCAAACTCTGGATGGCTCACCCTGGAATTCAACGGCCAATTATCAGACGCGGTACAAGCCAACAGATGCTGTACGCTGGGCTGTCGACATAGAAAATCAGGAGGATTATGGCAGTCATCCGCCTTGTGATCCGAAATTAGCTCAGCCATGGTCCGCTCAGATATTTAAGACGAAGTCCGGAAAATCTTTTACGTTTAAAGATATCATGAAAAGACATTAGACGGCCGCTTATCCAATATCCACCTCTTAGGACTACCTTTTCAGGCGTGTCGATAATATTACCGACGATACGGTTCGCTCTACGCCTTCAATGGCGATGATGGAGTCTATGACGCTGTCCAAATCATTGACGCTCATGGCGGAGACTTCAACGATTAAGTCATGCGGGCCTGAGACGGAATAGATGGCGCGGACAGCCCCGAGTTTTTCCATGGATTTTATGATGCTTTGGGTCATGTGCGGGCTGACGGTGACCATGACATGGGCTTTGATTTCTTGGTCGAGGTAATCGGAGGAGAGCTGCACCGTATATCCCGAGATAACGCCCTCGGTTTCTAGCCGTTCAAGGCGCTTTTGGACGGTAGAGCGCGAGACGCCGAGGATTTGCGCCAGCTCTGTTGTGCTCGCCCGTGCCTTGCCGCGTAACACGCCAAGGAGCTGTTGATCCTTAAAAGTGACTCGAATTGCCATGTTTATTCCTCAATTTGGTCAATAATATACATCAAATCGAGCGATATGGCACTGCATTTTAAGTAAAAATTATGGCCTAATCGTCAAAATTGGGAAATAGGAAACAAAATGAACGTATCAAAAATGAACGTATCAATATGAGCATTACGCAGGATACATATCTTTTTCGCCCCGTTCGCGGGTCTGATGCGCCGGCGCTCTTGTCTCTGGTTCAAAAATCCTCTGGCGGTCTTTCAAGTCTACAGCCGCGACTAGAATTTTTACAAGATTATATAGCCACGTCAGAAGCGAGTTTTGCGGGTCAAAAGAATGTGGAAAGCCCGCATAAATATTTGCTCGGCATGTTCGAAACTAAGTCCGATCGCCTTATTGGCTGCGCCGCCGTGAAAACACAAATCGGTAAAGATAGTCCTTTCATAAATTTTGATATTAAAGGTGACGGGGTTGACCAACACCTCAAAGCCTCATCTCGGTTTCTAGGGGCCACAGAGGTCGGGTCATTATTCCTGCATTCTGATTTTCGCAAAGACGGACTAGGGCGCTATCTGGCTAAAGTGCGTTATCTGTTAATGGCCTCGGAACCGTGGCGCTTTGGTGAAAGCGTGATTGCGGAACTTCGCGGGATTTGCGGCGCGCAGGGAAGTCCGCTTTATGATTATCTATTCGAGTATAAGTTAGAGAAAACCTTCCTACAGGCGGACGCGGAATATTATGACCGTAACCCTGATGCGCTTGGCGATATTGTTCCAATTGGCGAAATTTCAACGGCTGAGTTTCCAATTCCCGTTAAGGCATCTCTTGGACAGCCTCACCCGTCTGGGGTCGCGGCGATGCGGCTTTTGCAGCGCGAAGGCTTTATATTCTCGGGTACAATAGATCTGTTTGATGGCGGCCCTATCATGAGCGCCCATAGAGAGACTATTCGCACGATTATGGATAGCGATACCGCAGAGGTTTCAGCTTCTCCAAGCGGGGCGCAGGGCGCAATGACATTGATTGCCAAAGGTAATGTCGCTGATTTTAGGGCTGTGCTGTCTCCCGCGCAACTCGGCGTCAACGGGCTTCTGGTGATGCCAGCCGTTATGCAAGCGTTAGGGAGTGATGATGATGTGAATGGGCAAGTCCGCTATTGGCAAGCGAAGCCTATTGCGAGTAAAACTCAACCGACTCTGGTCAAAGCCCATTTGTGAGTTCACTCTACTTACCTAATACATATGTGAGTTAAATCTATTTACCGAATACATAAAAAGGATGTCCGCATGACTTCTCAATCAACACCAAAAATGACGCATAAATGGGATGACCCGCTTTTCCTCGAGAGCCAGCTCTCCGAAGATGAGCGCATGATCCGCGATACGGCGCGGGCTTACTGCGAAGATAAGCTCATGCCCCGTGTGCTAACGGCTTATAGTGAAGAGCGTTTTGACCGCGAGATATTTAACGAAATGGGCGAACTCGGTTTGCTTGGCGCGATGGTGGGGGAAGCTTATGGCGGGATTGGCGCGAGTCATGTGGTCTACGGTCTTGTCGCCCGAGAAGTCGAACGTATCGATAGCGGTTACCGCTCTATGATGAGCGTGCAAAGCTCATTGGTCATGTATCCGATTGAGGCCTTTGGCTCCGAAGACCAGAAAATGAAATATCTGCCAAAGCTCGCCTCAGGGGAATATATCGGCTGTTTTGGACTGACCGAGACAGACGGCGGCTCTGATCCGGGCGCGATGCGCACAACCGCGCATAAGGTGGCGGACGGCTACGTGCTGAACGGCTCTAAAATGTGGATTACAAACTCACCCGTCGCAGATGTGGCTGTTGTCTGGGCTAAGCTGGACGGCGCGATACGCGGCTTTATTGTCGAAAAAGGCACGAAGGGATTCACCGCGCCAGAGATTAAAGGCAAGCTTTCATTGCGGGCTTCAATCACGGGCGAGCTGGCGTTTGATGATTGCTTGATACCCGAAGACAATATCTTGCCTAATGTCACGGGTTTGCGCGGGCCGTTTAGCTGTTTGAACAAAGCGCGCTACGGCATTGCGTGGGGCGCGATGGGCGCGGCAGAGTTTTGCTGGCACGCCGCGCGGGATTACGCGCTCGAGCGTATTGTCTTTGGTAAACCGATTGCGGCAACGCAGTTAGTACAAAAGAAACTCGCTGATATGCAAACCGAGATTAGCCTTGGCTTGCAGGGGGCATTAGCTCTTGGCCGCGCGCTGGACGCAGGCGCATGGTCGCCCGAGTCGATCTCTTTGATGAAGCGTAATAACTGCGGCAAAGCCCTCGATATTGCCCGTGTCGCCCGCGATATTCACGGCGGTAACGGCATTAGCGGGGAGTATCATGTTATTCGCCACGCGATGAACCTCGAGACCGTCAACACCTATGAAGGCACGCATGATATCCACGCCCTAATTTTGGGCCGCGCCCAGACAGGGATACAGGCGTTCTTTTAATAATTTGGAATAACTTTAAGGTAGCTATGAGTCATATTTTAACAACACGGGAACGCAGAGTTCTCAGTAAATTTGACGAAAATGGGCAAAAATGGGCGCCTAGCTTGAAGTTCCCGGGTATGGGTAAAACCACTATGAAGGCTCTATTGGATTTAGGCCTAATAGAAACTAAATTGGGTGCGTCTGGTTATGATGTATTTAAAATACATCCTGATGCATCGATTTGCATGTATGGAAAGCCCCATGATGTAATGTTGAATAGTGGTGAGCCGCATTTACCATTGAAAGTTTGGCGTTGGCCATTAGCTGAATAAATATGATATCTAAGACAGTCTCTAACGCCATTATTTAGACACATAGGCGCTTTACGAACGCTGTGAGTCGAGGCATAACGCTTTTGAACTTTGCTGAGGCTAATATGCTATTTATTAAACGCTTATTTACGTGGTGGAACGGGTCGACCTTTGGGACGAACCTTCAAATATCGCGCAAAGGCACGAAAATTGGCGAAGATGCCTATGGCAATACTTATTACCAAGAAAAGGGCGAGGGTTACGATGGCCGTCAACGCCGCTGGGTTACTTATACGGGTTACGCCGATGCGTCCCGCGTGCCGCCAGAGTGGCAGGGTTGGCTGACCTACACAAGTGAGCTACCTCCAACTGAAGACGGATATGTCGCCCATGACTGGGAGCTAGAGCATCAGCCTAATCTCACAGGCACCGTCCACGCCTATAAGCCTAAGGGCAGTCTTGACCGCGGGGGTAAGCGCGGCAAAGTCGCGTCTGATTATGAGGCATGGTCACCTGATGCTTAATCGCGCGGCCATATCTTTTCTTGCGTTATGCTCGGTGATGATGTCTGGGCCTGTATCGGCTGAGAACTTAACTGGAACAGCAGTCGTCTTACGTACGCTAGATAAAGTCACCGCGACTACCGAAGATTATACGGTTAAGGTCGGGGATGCGCTGACCTATGGCTCGTTGACAGTAAATGTGAAGCACTGTGAAAAACGCCCGCCAGAAGATATTCCAGAGACTTATGCCTTCCTTCAGGTCGACGATAAGAAGCTTGATGGTAAAGGGCAAAACGGCGATTTAGAACGCATTTTTTCGGGCTGGATGATGGCAAGTAAACCCGCTGTGTCCGCGCTAGATCACGGTGTTTATGATATATGGGTGCTTGATTGCAATGTACCAAAGCCGGTTCTTGAGCCTGTTAGTGTGCTTGACGAAACAGACCGCGTTCCGAGTATACGCTAAACACCCGTAAGCTTTTTAGTCTTTATTACTCTGCAGCTTCTAGATTACTCTGCAGCTTCTAGGCTTTGGGCGTTTCCCGTCTCTTGGAGATTTTCCATTTGGCCGCAATCGCGGTGACGGTGCTTAATCATGTTATCATGTAAATCGGCGATGGCCTCACTCCCGCGGGATACGCATAGGAACGGGAAAATACCGTGGGCAAAGCAAGCAAAACTTCCTTTAAACATCTTCGTTCCGAATGTGAACGAGCTGCGCATATGCTGAAAATAACTTTCACCAACACTCGCGGGATGCTCTTTAAACGCTTTCATTAAATAGTCTCTCGATTACTTGAATCAAAATATAGCAGTTAAATGCAGAAAGTCTTCTTAATTTATGGTGAAGGTTGTTCACGTTTTAAGGAGTAGTTTCGTGATGTGCTGTGAAAACTATGGGTTATTCGTGATTTCGACTTATAACCCTTGTTATATCCTTATTACATAACTCTGGACGATTGAGCTTCTAAAGAATGCTCTGACCCGTTTTGTCCCAATCTTTCAAGAATGCCGCTAAGCCTTTGTCGGTTAATACGTGGTTGGCGAGGCTTTTGATAACGTTTGGCGGGGCGGTCATGACGTCAGCGCCAACGAGGGCGCATTCTTTGACGTGGTTTGCGTTACGGATAGAGGCGGCGAGGATTTCAGTTTCATAGCCGTAATTGTCATAGATTGTGCGGATGTCTTCAATCAGTTCCATACCATCTAGGGCGATATCGTCTAAGCGGCCAATGAAAGGCGAGATATAAGTCGCGCCGCATTTTGCCGCCAAAAGCGCTTGGTTCGCAGAGAAGCAAAGCGTAACATTGGTTGGGATGTTTTCTTTGGATAAAGTATTGCAGGCTTTTAACCCCTCCATAGTCAGCGGCAGTTTTACGCAAACATTACTCGCGATTTTGCGCAGGTGACGGCCTTCTTCGATCATCTTGTCGGCTTCGGTGGCGACAACTTCTGCACTGACGTGCCCGTCTGTGATTTTGCAAATCTCTGCGATGACGTCTTTAAAGTCGCGGCCTGATTTGGCAATGATAGAGGGGTTTGTCGTGACGCCGTCCACAAGACCGATGTCATTTAACTCTGCAATTTGGTCTAAATCTGCGCTATCAACAAAAAACTTCATGGGAGGCTCCAATTAGGGACGATTCTATTTGAAACTCTGCTATCACGAATTATGGAGCATAAAAATCTAAAATGAAAAATGCTCAGGTCTTATTTCCTGTAAATGTCCCAACGGCATTTGATTATCGCCTGCCAGCGGATATGACCGTGCAGCGCGGCGACTTTGTGTTTGCGCCTATTGGCAAGCAAATGAAGCTCGGTGTTGTCTGGGATATTGTTGACGATGACGGACAGCGCACGCTCAAAGAGATTGCAGGCGTTAAAGCCACGCAGCCTTTGTC
Source organism: Hellea sp. (assembly GCA_023300105.1). Classification (GTDB taxonomy): domain Bacteria; phylum Pseudomonadota; class Alphaproteobacteria; order Caulobacterales; family Maricaulaceae; genus Hellea. The sequence goes on along the minus strand of JALZWM010000134.1, from coordinate 2,005 downwards.
GGCAGAGATGCTTAAATTTATCAGCTGGACAGCGCGGTATAATTGCGTCTCGCCGGGCTTAGTTCTGCGCATGGTTATTCGTAGTTACAAGGCTCTCGACCCTAGCCCCGTCGTCACTCATTTTTCACCAAGCGGCATATTACCTGCGAAAATGTCACCCGCGCGCGCCGCTATTCTGGAACGAGGTGGGCCGTTCCCAGCCCGCGCCAGCGAGATAGCAGAGCGGGCAGGGGTAAGCGCAGGCGTTGTGCGTAGTTTTGAAAAAGCGGGCGGGATGAGAGCGCAAAGCCTCGCAGTTGACGGCCCTTTCGGAGCGCCTGATGCTGCTTATGGCGGCATGGCCCTAACGCCCGCGCAGCGCAATGCCTCTGATGATTTGATTTATCAAGTCGCGCAGAAAGACTTTAATGTTAGCTTGTTGGACGGCGTGACAGGCTCAGGTAAAACGGAGGTCTATTTCGAAGCCGTCGCGGAAGCTTTAAAGGATGGGGGGCAAGCCCTCATTTTAGTGCCAGAAATCGCGCTTACACAGGCCGGTATGTCCCGCTTTAAAACGCGCTTTGGCGCTGAGCCTGCGCCGTGGCATTCACAGCTTCCAGATGCGCAGCGCCGCCGCATTTGGCGCGAAGCCGCGCAAGGCCGCGCCCAGCTTGTCGTCGGCGCGCGCTCCGCGCTTTATCTGCCTTTTCCTAATCTGCGTTTGATTGTTGTCGATGAAGAACATGATACTTCCTATAAGCAGGAAGAAGGCGTTATATATAATGCCCGCGATATGGCGGTGGTGCGCGCCAAAATCGCCAAGCATTCTGTGGTGCTGGCCTCTGCGACTCCGTCGCTTGAGAGTTTGGTCAATGCCCGTTCGGGCCGTTACGCTCATGTCGTATTGCCAGAGCGCCCCGGCGCGGTGACTCTGCCTGAAATCAAGCTTGTCGATTTGAAAGACCATCCGCCTGAAAAGGGTGACTATATATCTGCGCCTTTAATAGACGCCGCGCGGCAGGTTTTAGCACGCGGCGAGCAGGCTATGCTCTATCTGAATAGGCGTGGTTATGCTCCGCTCATCATATGCCGTAATTGCGGGGAGAAGCTCAAAAGCCCCGATACGGATAGCTGGCTTGTTGAGCACCGCGCAACAGGGCGCGTGATGTGTCACAAGACAGGGTTTTCCATGCGCATGCCCAAAGCCTGCCCAGACTGTAAAGCCGAGGATACATTGGTGCCGGTGGGGCCGGGGGTTGAACGCGTCGCAGAAGAGGCCGCACGGCATTTCCCTGAGGCTAAAATTGAAATCTTTAGCTCAGATACATCAGGCAGCCCTGCTGACATTGCCGCGCGTATGGCCCGTATGGAGCAGGGGGAGATTGACATTCTTGTCGGGACTCAAATGGTCGTTAAAGGTCATAATTTTCCGCATTTGACTTTTGTCGGCGTTGTTGACGGCGACCTTAGCCTCGCGGGTGGTGACCCCCGCGCGGGTGAGCGCACATATCAAACTTTAGTTCAAGTCGCAGGCCGGGCAGGCCGGGCTGATAAACCTGGCCATGCGCTAATCCAAACTCATCAACCTGAACATGAAGCGCTGGCCGCTTTAGCGGCGGGAGATAGAGAACGTTTTATCTCAGCTGAGCTGGCGCTACGTGAGGCGCTGTTGCTGCCGCCTTATGGTAAGCTTGCGGCAATCATTATATCTGGCCCTGACAAGGTAAAAGCTGCTGCATTTGCTAAAAAGGTCGTCTCGCTCGCCCCGCGCACAGACGGCGTTGAGATATTGGGCCCGTCGGAGCCGCCAATTGGCCGCCTTCGCGGGATGTACCGCCAGCGCATTTTGATACAGAGCGAAGACACTGTAAACCTCTCGAAGTATATGCTGACATGGCGGGGGCGCATCAAGACACCAAATAAATACAAGTTTCACATCGATATCGATCCGCAGAGTTTCATGTAACATAGAATGTAAAGTTCTTTATTTGCTCTAATTATTTTAGCGCCAAACTTGGTATGATTT
>JALZWM010000133.1 GCA_023300105.1 Hellea sp. | reverse complement strand
TTTGAACAGGCCAGTGCTTCGCTACTTAGTCTCCTGATTTGGCTCTTGGGTATTCTCTTTATAGGGCTATTTGCGTCTCGGAGATTGCAACCATGAGGCATGAATTATTTTTCTTACTTAAAGATAAAGCCGCGCTGCTTTGGATGATGATCGCCTTTGTTTCGGCGATGATGGCTGTCTTACTCGGGCTTAATGAGGTTCACCAACAACGTACGGCCCTTGCAGAATTGCAAAAACTGGACCGCGTTGAACGTGAGCATACCTTGCAGGCGCAATCAGATTGGGGGAGTGCGGCTTACTATACTTTCCATTTAACTTATGATCCGCCATCAGACTTTGCCTTTGCAGCCTTTGGTGAACGCGATGTTAGCCCTTGGAAACACCGTATTCGGATGCTTGCACTTGAAGGACAGATTTATGAAACAGATGCAGATAATCCTGACTTCGCATTGATTGGACGATTTGATTACTCTTTCGTTGCGGCCTTACTGACTCCACTTTTGATAATCTTATTATTGTATGACTTACGCTCTGGTGAACGTGCTGCAGGACGGTTGAACCTCATTGAAACAAGTGTGGGGCAAGTTAACCGCGTCTGGATAACACGAAGCGCATTGCGCCTAAGTGGGTTATATATTGCCTTACTGATCCCGCTCTGGATCGGCGGAGCGGTTGAGGGCTCTGCCATTACAACGCTTCTTGGGGCGTCATTAGTCTTGTTGTTTTACATTCTATTTTGGGGCGCGCTCGTATTCTTTGTGGCAAATGCGAGACGAACGGGGTCGGCAAACTTGACATATTTGACAGGAGTGTGGTTTTTCCTCTGTGCAATATTACCAGCCCTATTAGTCTTGGGTGTCAATAATTCTGTCTCTCTTCCTGATGGCGAAAACATTGTTTTAACTCAGAGAGAAGCTGTGAATGATGCATGGGATATACCCAAAGAAGCGACTTATAGGCCTTTCCTTGAGCGTCAACCAGAATGGAAAGACTATACGCGGTGGGACGGCGCAAAAGGCTTTGAATGGAAATGGTATTACGCGTTTCAGCAAGTGGGGGATCAAACAGCAGAAACATTTAGTGAGGCCTACCGTGATGGACGTTTACAACGGGATAAATTGATGTCGTGGTTAAGCGTAATCTCGCCTGCGAGTTTCATGCAAAGACAGTTTGAAAAAATTGCTCAAACAGATACGTCAGCCTCTCTTGCTTACGAGACACGTGTTAGAAACTTTCACATGGACTTGAGGCAATGGCACTACCCAAGGCTCTTCAAAGACATGCCCTATGAGGCTGAAGATGCTAAACGCAATGTCCCGTTATATTCTTCGATAGTTGAAAACTAGGGTCTAGCTTGGCTTAGTGTGGAGTGTCCCAAATTAATCTTTTATAAAATTAGTCCTTGGCTAATTGCATAATGCGTTAATTCTGCAGTCGAATTGAGGTTTAGTTTTTGCTTTATGTTGCGTCTATGAGTTTCGGATGTACGTACTGAAAAGTTGAGTTCTCTCGCAATCATTTTATTTGAATGTCCTTTGGCAACAAGCGTTAAAACTTGTTTTTCTCTTTTGGATAAAATTGTTCGTTCTTCATCACTTTCGTCAAAAAAGTATTTTGAAGCTTCTTGTGAATAATATGTTGATCCTCGAAACGTAGCTTCAATCGCGGCGACGACATCGCTAAAAGGCACGTCTTTTAAGAGGTAACCTTTTGCGCCACTGCGGATTGCTCGCATCACATGTTCTCGACTAGAGTGCATCGATAGAATAATAACTTTGATATTGGGGTGCCGTTTCTTGAGGGCCTCTAGTGCTTGTAGGCCATCTAAATTAGGCATGTTAATATCCATAATCACAATGTCTGGCTTTAATATTTCAAAGGCTTCTAAGGCTTTTTCTCCATCACTAACGACGCCCACGACATCAAAATTATCACGTGTTTCCAAGCACAGCTTTAAGCCATCTATAATCATAGGATAATCATCGGCTAGCAATATACGGATTTTATGTGACATTTTTCAATTCTTCTTTGATGTCGATGCTTGGAGGGGGACATGGAAGGTAATTAACGGGGAATTCAATAGTCAAAAGAGTTCCCGAAGCCCCTGTAATGATTTCGAGGTGACCTCCGCGTGTTTCAGCACGCTCGGCAATATTCGTCAGACCTAACCCCATTTTGGTAAGTTTTGGATCAGTTTTTGAATTTAATTTAGCTACATTAAAGCCTATGCCATTATCTTTGATGCTTAATGTAATCATTCCAATACCTCTGATAACGTTTATTTCAACATGGTGAGCATGGGCATGGCGTTGTATATTTGTCAGCGCTTCTTGGGATATTCTATAGAGTGCAATTTTGGTATCTTCTGGCAAACTTCCTTTGAAACGTGGAGCAATTACGGTCGTTGAAATATGGGTTCTTTCTTCAAATTCACGTGCCAAGTTTTCTAAGGCTGGACCCAAGCCAAGATCGTCTAACTGACTAGGCCTTAATGCGTGTGAAATTCTACGAACTTCCTTGGTGGTATCTAGAAGTTTTCCTAGTCCTTGCTCTATGCTTAATTGAATTTCGCTTATTTTTTTTGAATTCTTTTGTGTTTTTACATTCGTCAATTTTAAGGAAGCATGTTCGAAAGCATATTTTATAGAAACCAACATTTGGCTGATACTATCATGCAGTTCTCTAGAAACACGTCTGCGCTCATCTTCTTGAGCATTTAAAATTTCCTTATTTAAGACTCTCAATCGCTTATCTGCATACCCGAGTTCTTGAAAGTTCATGTAAAAAACAAGCCCAAATACACTCAATAAAGCGATACTTGAAAAAACTGCATTCCTGAGAAGGGAACGACGAATTTGTTTGTTGAACTCTTCTTTTTGAAAGGCAATTTGTTCGTCAATTTTATTAAGATAAATCCCGGTACCTATAAACCAACCCCAGCTATTAATTGGCAGAGTGTAGCTTCTTTTTTCCGCATCTTTTTGGGTCGCAGGATTGTTCCATCGATATGTATAAAAGCCTCCTCCCGATTGAGATAATTTTATTAAATCTTGAATGACAAAATTACCGATAGTGTCTTGTAAACCTATCCAGTTTTCACCCACCCTGTATGGCTGTGTTGGGTGGACTATACCGTTTCCTTCTAAGTCATACACAAAGAAGTAGCCATCATTAGAATAAGCAAGAGAGGTTAAAACGGCCTTTGCTTCATCCTGCGCTTTATCTTTATTTTTATCAGAATTTTCTATAAATGGGGTTATGGCCGAGAGGGCAAGCTGAGTATAATTCTTTAATTCAATGTCTTTTTGCTCATAGAGGGATGTTTGATAGGCTTTGATTTGCTGTTTTGATAATCTTTCGTATTGAAATTTCATTAAAATACTCAAGACCATTATAATAATGATCAGAGGCACCGTGGCCAATAATAGTACTTTTAAACGGATATTCACTTAAACCACTCCCAGAATTACCATATTCCTAGATGCCTTAAAGTAACAATACCAAATACTACGTAGTTTTTATTGTGGTCAATACACAGGCTCTAAGTGTTTTTACATTTAAGCCTATGGGTTAATTGCATCAAAACTGCGAGCTAAACCTAATAGCTCAGCAGAGGTTTTTGTTTTCTAAAGTAAGAGCGTTGGTTTTAGATATAGATGTAGATTTAGTAGATATAGATGTAGATCTAAGGTCAGCGTTTTAATTTTTGAATATAATTAATCTACCGTGCGATAGCCCGGAGAATAGGGGAATATATGACTGATCAAAAGGTAGAACGCCGTGACTTTTTAAGAAAAGCGGCTGTAGGGGCTGTGGCCTTAGGGGGCGCTGCCGCATTAAGCGGTTGTGGCGGTGCTAGTACGTCATCTGATGCATCCAATGCGGGTGTAGCGGCTCCGGCTGTCTCTAAAAAGAAAATACAATGGACTGCTGTGTCTGCTTTTGGCAAGGCGGGCCTCCTAGGACGGGCTTTAGACCGTTTTGCCGGTTTTGTGGGGCAGGCTTCAGGGGGACAACTTACCATCAAGACATATCATGCTGGTGAGCTTGTAAAGGGACTAGAAGCTATGGATGCTGTTCTTTCTGGAACAGCGCAAATGGGTTTTGGCGCACCTTATTACTGGGCCGGTAAATCTGATTCCATCTCATTTGTCGCCGCTATGCCTTTTGGCTTAACAGCTCAAGAACAAAATGCGTGGGCTTACAATGCTGGCGGGATCGAACTTGCAGATAAGCATGCTTATAATCCACTTGGTCTAAAGTTCCTACCGCTAGGTAATACTGGCAACCAAATGGGCGGATGGTATAATAAGGAAATTAATTCTGCTGCCGACCTTAAAGGTCTTAAGTTCCGTATGCCAGGACTTGGCGGAGAAATCCTCAAGACTATGGGGACTAACGTTATCTTGTTGCCAGGTTCAGAGGTGCTAGTCGCGCTAACATCAGGAGCGATTGATGGTACAGAATGGATTGGACCAGCAGCTGATTTGGGCAAAGGTTTGCATAAAGTTGCTAAATATTACTATTACCCTGGATGGCATGAGCCGGGAACTATATTAGATGCCTTTTTTGATAAGAAGGCATGGGATGCACTTACACCTGAACTTCGCTCAATTGTAGAATATGCAGCGGCAACAACAAATTTGCAGGTTCTTTCTGAATTCCAAGCTATTAATAATGTAGCAATTGGGAAACTGATTGGAGAAGGCGTACAGGTCAAAAAATATAATGATGACCTCGTCAATGCCGTAGCTAAGCGTGCTGAAACTGTTATTCCTTCTCTGGCGTCAAAATCCGCTAATTCTAAGGCAATGTTCAACAACCTTATAGAATTTAGAGCCGGAATGGTCCAATGGGGTGGGTACTCCGAGGCAGCCTTTATGAATGCCCGAACATCTGCGAACTTCAAAAAAGTTTAAACCTATTAAACTTTATTACTACTGAACATGCTTAATCTTTTAAGCATGTTCTCTTTTGCTGCGTAGGGGCCTCATGAAAAATTTTGCCAAATTATTTATTCGTTTCGTGGATACTCTTAACGGCTTCATAGGAATGATATCTGCTGTTTTAACGATCTTTATGGTCTTAAACGTTTTTGTCGTTGTGGCCTTACGTTATGGGTTTTCGATGGGGCGCATATGGATGCAAGAGTTATATGTTTGGACTCACGCATTCGTTTTTTTAGCCGCGTCTGGTTATACATTTCGCGAAGATGGGCATGTCAGGATTGACCTCATATATGGAAGTCGCTCTCCTCGGACAAAGGCCTTTATAAATCTCTTTGGGTCACTTGTTTTTGCGTTACCTTTTTTACTTTTTTTAACAAAATGGTCTTGGCCGATAGTCTCAAGGTCATTTTCAAATATGGAGCGATCTTCTGAAGCTGGAGGCTTGCCGGGGTTGTTTGTCTTAAAAGGGGCAATTCTGGTTTTTTGCATAACTATGATTTTGCAAGTCTTAGCTCTGATGACGCGTTGTTTGCTGACGTTGTTTACGGATGAATGTTATTTTTCCAATGAAGATCAAAAGCTAGACGCAGTTACTCCCCCACTTAACTCAGCAGGGAATTCCTAATGTTAGACTTAATTACGCCTGAGTTTTTGGCATTTTCCATGTTCATAGTGACCATTGGTTTTTTGCTAATTGGTTATCCTGTTGCCTTTACTCTAGCTGGAAGTGCCTTGTTATTTGCTTTGCTTGGGACGGAATTGGGGGTGTTTGACTTCGGGTTTCTGTCTGTATTCCCACTGCGGTTACTTGGAACCATGAAAAGCGAGTCGCTAGTTGCTATTCCTTTGTTCGTCTTTATGGGAATAATGCTTGAAAAGTCCAATTTGGCCGGACAGCTACTGGAAGCAATGTCGCGGGCATTTGCCAAAGTGCCCGGCGGATTAGGTATATCTGTTGTTATTGTTGGGGCGCTTTTGGCGGCTTCGACTGGTATTGTCGGGGCAACCGTTGTGACAATGGGTTTGATGAGCCTACCTGTTATGAACCGGGCGGGTTACGACCCAAAACTTTCAACGGGATTAATTTGCGCCTCCGGAACCTTGGGACAAATTATCCCCCCATCTATTGTTTTGATATTGCTAGGTGATGTGTTGCAGCAAGCCAATGAACAGGCCGCATCCAAAGCTGGCATATTAGTGCCAGAACCTGTCACGGCCATAGATCTATTTGCTGGGGCTCTTATTCCTGGAATGCTAATGGTCTTTCTCTATATTGGTTTTCAGCTATATCGTGCGATTACAGACCCTGCCTCATCACCCGCCCTTGAAGGTGAGATGCAATTTGAGGGAGAAAGCGTGTCTCTGGCGGGCGCGATTATACCCCCTCTACTTTTAATATTAGTTGTTTTAGGATCAATTCTAACTGGGATCGCAACCCCAACAGAATCTGCCGCGGTAGGGGCTATGGGGGCCGCGCTTTTGGCACTTCGTGTGAAAGGTTTGAGTTTCAAAAAACTTTATGCGGTCGCATCGGACAGTATCAAGGTCACCTCTATGGTGTTCTTTATCTTGCTGGGGGCCTCCATGTTTTCCTTAGTGTTTAGAGGTCTTGGCGGAGATGTGGCCGTCGAGCATTTTTTAACAGGTCTTCCCGGCGGACGATTGACCGCATTTATTTTGGTCATGACCGTAATGTTTGTTTTAGGGTTTTTCTTAGATTATATCGAAATAATTTTTATGATCGTACCTATTGTAGGACCCATTTTGATTGCAATGGGATTTAGCCCATTATGGCTTGGTGTTATGATTGGATTAAATCTACAAACAAGTTTCCTGACACCCCCCTTTGGCTTTGCTCTTTTTTATCTAAGAGGGGTTGCACCAGAGAGTGTGACGACTGCGGATATTTATCGGGGAGTCGTTCCATTTATAGGTCTGCAATTTGCGGCTATGGGAGCGATTTGTTTGTTTCCAGCATTGGTACTTTGGCTACCAAGCGTTCTCTTTTAATTGCTACGTAAAAACACTTAAAAAGCGCTGCAAAGAACCCTTAAACTCAATAAAAACAATATGTTAGGGATATAAATTTATGTAATAAAAAAATTATTAATTAAGTAGAAATCTAAATTTAATGGATAAACTAAGGGGATAAAAAATGCAAAAATCTTTAAAATATACATCACTTATAACGGCAGCGGTTATTTCGCTTGCGACAGCTTTACCTGCGAGCGCTCAGGACAGCATGGTTGTTAAAATGCAAAATTTGGAAGCTGAAATGGCACAGCTTAAAGCGCAAATGGCTGCGGCATCTAATGACGTTGAATTAATCAAAAGTCGCCCAGTTTCACATGCCGCAAAGGGAAGTCAAAAAAATGACACTAAGGGCTTTAAAGTTGGTAATACAACTTTGAAATTTGGTGGTTTTGTTGATCTTGATGTTCATCTAACGAAAACATCTGACGGTGAAATTTCTTCAGCATTGGCTGGGGCTGGTAATGATCAGTTTATTCCATCCCTGACGCCTGTAGGCGACGGTAGTAACGAGACGGGTGATGATTTTCAGTTGGACACGACTATCCAATCAAGTCGTCTGACATTCGGATCATCTACGCCAACATCTAATGGTGGCGATGTAAAAACTCATGTAGAATTAGATTTCTTATTGTCTCCAGGGGGGAATGAAATTGTTTCCAACTCCTTCAATCCACGTATACGTCGCGCCTATGTCGACTATAAGGGTTTACGGGTCGGCCAAGAATGGTCCACATTCCAAGGGCTTCATGCTATTCCTGAATCAGCTAGTTTCTATGCGCCTGCAGAGTCACAAGTCTTTATTCGGCAAATACAGGCTCGATACACAGCTGGAAACTTCCAAATTGCTTTAGAAAACCCAGAATCATTTATTGATTTGGCAGGTGGCCTTAATGGAAACTCCGTACAAAATGAAGGTGCATTGCCAGATTTAGTCGGCCGGTATAATTTCAAAGGTGACTGGGGGCTTGTATCTGTTTCTGGGCTAGCGAGACAATTGAAGTATGAAGATGCAGCAAATGTCAGTGCAGATACCTTCGGATATGGTTTGTCTGTCGCGGGCCGCGTGAAGGTTGGGGACAAAGATGACATCCGCTTTACTCTAAATGGGGGTGAGGGGATTGGACGCTATATTGGCTTAGGAATTGTTCAGGGTGCACAATTTAATGCCTCTACAGGTGAGCTGGATGCTATTGGCGCAATTAGTGGCAATGTTGCCTATCGCCACGTCATGGGGCCATGGAGCGCTAATGTTGGAGTCTCGCACATTGATATAGACCTTGATGACTCAATTGTTGAAAACCTAGATGAAACCGAAAAGTCTACTAGTGGATATGTGGCCCTTCTAAGAAAGGTTGCTCCAGGTATGACGATGGGTGTTGAATTCCTTCAGGGTGAACGTGAACTCGTATCAGGCGTTGATGGTAGTATCAGCCGTTTCACATTCTCTACAAAGAAATCATTCTAAAATGGCTCTTGGGCCTTTTCAGATATTACTAGTGCTATGTCTCTTTGGGTTACTCTTTTCGAAAGGAAAGATTTCCCGTGTACTTGGAGACATTGGTGCTGGAATATCAGAATTTCGAAAAGGTATAAAAGACGAGAGTAAAGAAATATAAAAACTATGTAGTCTCTCCCGACCTTACATAGGAAACTAGCCACGTTCGCGTGGCTCTTTTTTTGAATAAAATTCCTTATGACAATAAATAAGATTTTATACGAGGTCTTACCGACGCGGCTCTGTAAGAGACGCCGGTATCTTACCTTTGAGTTTTGAATAGGTTTGAACGTCTTAAGTATGGGCCCTTTGAAATGACTTAATGGGTAAGTCTTCGACTTACGGCGGTGTGACAGTGAGGAATGTTGCGTTTGCTGCTTATGTTGCGTTCGCTTTGCTATGTTGTGTTCGCTTTGCGAGCCACAACTGGCCACAACTAGCCGCAACTGGCCACACCTAATTAATCCGTATTTATAACGCTAATAAACCCTATGTTTTCCGCATATTTTGGA
>JALZWM010000132.1 GCA_023300105.1 Hellea sp. | reverse complement strand
GCTTTGGCTATGACGGCTTGGTGCCCACGGTGCAGCCCGTCAAAATTTCCAAGCGCTATAACTGCGCCTTTATTAGCTTGGGATAAATCTGTGTAAGTTTGGAGCGTTTTCACGTTTCAAACTAATCAGTGGGACGTTTCTGTACGAAAACACCCGCATCACCGCGGCAAACTTTCTTGCCTTCAACTTCGCAATAACATTTCATTTTAACGCGGCCTGTTCGCTCATTAATCTCGGCAACCTCTGCCACTGCCGTGACAACATCACCAATAAAGGCTGGCTGACGAAACCGTAAGTTCAATTCAACGAAAACGGCGCCCGGCCCGGGAAGATCATTCCCGAGAACTGCTGAAATAAATGACGCGGATAGAGCGCCATGCGCTATGCGTTGTCCAAATTGTGTTGTCGCCGCAAATTCAGCATCAACATGAATTGGATTATGATCGCCCGTGATATCCGCAAAGGTATCAATCATCTCGGCGGTAATCGTCGAGGTTGTTGTGGACTTCATTCCAACCGTTAAATCTTCAAGATAGTATTTTACATTGTCGCTCATTTAGTTGGCCTAGCAAAATACAACTGATTTACCAAGACAATTCAGACGCCATATAGCGCGCAGATATCCCATTTTCGTGAAGTAGGGTTTTAAATTTACGTGACGTGTCGCCATAAAGCCCATCTTGAATGAAAAGGCAGTCTAAATCCTGCTCTTGTGCGCCGAGGAGATCAGTAAAAATATTATCACCAATACAAAGCATACGATCATCAGGAGGATGATACCCAAGCAGTTCTTGTGTCCACGCTCTTGCCAATCCGTAAATAGGGGCGTGCGGTTTACCCGCGAATATAACCTCACCGCCAAGTTTCTTGTAAACTTCAGCAAGGGCCCCGCCGCAATAAATAACTTTCCCGCCAACGCGCACTTTTACATCAGGGTTAGCGCAAATCATCGGCAGGCCTGCATCGCGGCCTTCCGTCAGCATATCAATATAATCATCTGGGTGCTCATCATCTTCAAACATCCCCGTACAAGATATAAAACTCGCATCCGCCATATCAGAGAAATGAAGCTCTAAGTTTTCATATAGAACATCATCGCGCTCTGGCCCAATTTTAAAGGCCGGTCCGGGTGCTCGTTTCGCAAGCTCATGAATTGTGGCATCACCTGACGTCACAATCGCATCGTAGAATTCGCCGTGCAGTCCCATCTCAGCGAAGCTCATCGGGATAGATACAGAAGGTTTCGGAGAATTTGAGATTAAAATCACAGGCCCATGATCGGACCGAAATAGCTCCAACGCTTCGGTCGCCGCACGGTAACCTTCGCGGCCATTATGAACAACGCCCCAAATATCACAGAGAAGAACATCGTAATCATCTGCGATTTGCCCGAGGCCGGAGAGTGCTTGAAAGTCTGACATAGCGTGGGGTTAGGCCCCTACGCGTTCAAAAGCAATGAAGAGTTATTGCGATTAAGTCCTATAACAGGGTAAGTTATTTTAAGAATATTGGGCTCAAGCGCTATTAATCTCTTTCACAGCCCTTTAAACTCTATAAAAAATATAGGGTTTTATTATGCGCGCAGTTTTCCTCACGGCTTCTAGCCTTTTAGCTATATCGCTTATGGCTTGTTCACCCTCACCTTCGGAACAGTCCAAAACGACAACACAACACTCAGTAACGGAACAGACTATGCTCAATTTTGACTTCATGAGCGTTGAAATGCCTGCGATTGACAATGTGCTCTTAGATGAATGGACAGGCCCATATAGCGGCACGCCTGCTTTTGATAAAATGTCACTAGATGCCATCGCGCCTGCCATGGACTGGGGCATGACGAAAAACCTCAAAGAGGTCGACGCGATTACCGCTAACCCCGCCGCGCCCACATTTGAAAATACAATTCTTGCCCTCGAAAAAACAGGCGCAGAGCTTGATCGTGCATTTTCTTATTGGGGTATTTGGAGCTCGAATAATAATTCCCCAGAGTTTCGGAAAATTCAAGGCGAAGTCAATCCAAAGCTCTCGGATTTCAGTTCAAAAATTCGGCAAAATCAGGCTTTATTCGACCGCGTTAAAGCCGTCTATGATAGCCCGTCCATCAAAGACATGCGCCCTGACCAGCAGCGCTTAGTTCAGCTGACTTATAATAGCTTTGCCCGTAATGGCGCGACGCTAAATACCGAAGACAAAGCTCGCTATGCCGCGATTAATAAACGCCTGTCAAAGCTCCATACAGATTTCGCCAATAATGTTTTGGCCGACGAAGAGGGTTACATCCTTTACATTAGCAAAGACCAACTTAGCGGCCTGCCCGAGAGTTTTGTCAAAGCCGCGGCCGCAACAGCCACCGCAAATGACAAAGACGGCCAATACGCCATTACAAATACACGGTCCTCTATGTCCCCGTTCCTGACCTATTCCAAAGAACGCGACCTTCGCCAGAAAGTCTGGGAGACGTATTATTCACGCGGAGACAATGGCGACGCGCATGATAATAATGCCCTCATTGCAGAAATCCTAACCTTGCGTGATGAACGTGTCGCGCTCTTGGGTTATGATAATTACGCGCAGTGGCGTCTCGAAGACCGTATGGCGCAAACACCTGAGCGCGCAATTGAATTAATG
>JALZWM010000131.1 GCA_023300105.1 Hellea sp. | reverse complement strand
CTTAAAAATTACTCTGAAGATAGCCATATTAATATTGGGACAGGACAAGATATAACCATACAGGCGCTTGCAACACTGGTTGCAAAAGTTGTTGGCTATGGTGGTGAGTTGAAAAATAACATTAGTCAACCAGACGGGACACCCAGAAAATTAATGGCAAATGATAAGTTATCTTCCATGGGATGGACATCTAATATTGCATTGGAAGAGGGCCTTAAACAGGCATATGCATGGTTTGTGGAGAACCAAGATAGTATTAGGGAAAGCTAACGCGACTATATGTGATCGACTGAATTCAGGCCCTAGAAACAAACCATGACTTATCTAAATAATAACGTAAAAGAGATGCAGGCAATATGAAGGCGATAGTTTTTTCTTTTGCAATTCCATCTGGGCCTAATTACGATTCACGATTAAAGTTAACCCTGAAATCTATATCTGAGCAAGGTGTGCCTGTTAGAATAGGCTTTTGTGATGTTAGTAATCAACAAGCGTGTAAAGACGCGCTTTTGCCGTATTCAGAACTTATTAAATATACTCGCCATGGTCCAGATGAAGGGCAATCATCGGCTATTAATGAGGGATGGAAAAATGTCGATGGTGATGTCTATGCGTGGTTAAATGTTGATGATTACCTCGCGCCTGGCGCTCTGAAAGAGGTTGCAAAAGTCTTTGTCGATAATCCTGATGTTGATGTTGTATTTGGCCAAAGTTATATCGTGAGAGATAACGGTATCATCGGCTTGCATAATGAAGTTAGGTCTATGACTGACGTTATAAAATCCAGTAATATTATTTCACAACCATCATGCTTTGTACGGCGTAAAGCTTTGTTTGATGAAGGGCTTCTTGTTGATAATCTTCATTACACTATGGACTGGGATTTATGGATTAGATTGTTTAATTCGGGAGCGAAATTCCATTATTTGCCACGCGTATTATCAGTCGTTTCGTGGGATGAGGGGACTAAAACTGCAAATTTAAATATTGACCGGTACCGCGAAATTATGCGTATAAGCAGAAGAAGTTCTGGATTGTTTTCATCGGTTCGTACAGTTTTAAGTTTTCTCTTAGAGCACCTTTCTCAATATGGATTCTCAAAGCCAATTTTCCGGGCAATCATAAATACAATTAAAATGAAGAATGATGAACCAGTCCAAAAGTGGAACATTACACCTGAAAAACAAACGCCTTTAACGTCAATGGATTCAGTTTTAACACTCCCAATTTTTCATTATGAAGATAATCCAATAAAAGCATTGCATATAGAGTTTGGAACATCCGTTAAACGCACATACTCTCTCGATGGGAATGTATCCGTGGTCTCATCTGAAAAAATAGTGGAAATACCAGCCGTCATTGTCGCCAGTGAAACATATATTTTAACAATCGAAGAAACTAAAGACAGTCCGAGTCAAAAGAAATCAAATTATTTTAAGAGCCTTAAACAAATCAAGCTCATTGAATAATCGTCTTAAGAGAGAAAATTAGAGTTGAAGGCTGATCAAGGCAGCTGGGAATAGACTCATAACGTGTTTTGTAAAAAGCCAGCAATTTTTTCAATGGCAAGATGGCTTACATGCCGTACAGCATCGACTGTGTTAGAACCATTATGGGACCCAAAGATGCACCTGTCGTGTTGACGAAGGGCAGATGTTTTGGGGAGGGGCTCAACTTCAAAAACATCAAGGGCCGCAGAATGCACGAGGCCGCTATCTAAGGCTCTTAATAGTGCAGTTTCATCAATAATCGGTCCGCGAGCTACGTTGATGATACGAACTCCAGGTTTAAGTTTATCTAATATTTTTGTATTAAACATATGCTGCGTATCAGGCGTTAATGGACAGGTGAAAACAATAAAGTCTGCTTCTTCAAGGCGGTTTGGCCATACGGCATGTTCAACGTTTAAAGTCATGTCTTTTTTATAATACGGATCATAAGCAATAACTTTAAGATCACAGGACAACAGACGTTTTGCAGTTGCGCGTCCAATATCTCCAAAGCCGACAAGGGCAACAGTTTTATTCCAGAGAGAAATGCCACTGGGTTTAGGCCAAGCGTTGTTGGATCTAATTTCACGATCGATTCTGTAAGTTTCTCTGGCAAGACCTAAAAGGTATGTTGTGGCAACATCAGCAACTTCACGGCCAAAAACGCCTGGCGTGTTAATGATAGGAATGTTGAGGTCCTTACAGGCTGTAAAGTCTACATTATCAATACCAACGCCCCATTTGACGGCAGCTTTTAGCTTACCAGAAATTCCAGCTTCAAATACGCGCCGCGTTGCGGGGTCGTCACCAATAATCCAGCCGTCATAATCGGGAAGCACTTCGATGAGTTCTTCTTCTTTCATAACTTGAGTAACATTGGCGGCAACGCCTTGAAGCCCTACTTTCTCAAACGCTGGGTAAAACTCTTCTATAAGGCCAAGCATAGGGGGGCAGGTAACTAAAACTTTCATAAATTTCTCCTAGGATTCAGGAAGTGCTGTGCCTTCGGCGACACGCAAGAGTAAGGATTCAGCCATAAACCAATCGGCGGCTTCATCAATATCAACGGATTCAAGGGCAGGTGTTTGATAAAGCAATGGTTTGGTTCCAATGCGCGTATTCTTTTTTGAAAAACTATCGAGAGTAAACAGATATCCGCAAGAGTTTTCTTCAAAATAAGGGGGTAAGTCTTGTGTTCTGATAAGCTCATTTGGATCATGGTTTATGGCTTCACCTTGTGGCGTATAAAACCGTGTTTGGTGTTGGTTCACGCCAAAAAGGGAGTCATTCGCCCCAGTTTCCAGGCCGTTGTTAAACGCGGCAACCATAGAATTTATCGTGTGAGAACTCAGTAACGGATTAGTCGTATGTGTCATGAAGTAAATGTCACTTTTGACCGCTTTAATATCATCTTCAAGCACAAGGTTCATGGAAACAAAGTCACCGCAAATTTCAGCTTTGCGGTCACGTATTGTAACGCGGCCATCATAGTCGCCATCATTAAGTCCGTTTTCAGATAATATGTTTCGAGCATCTGTATTGATGATGACGTGGTCAATGACATCAGACATCATCAGAGTATCCAGTATCCAGCGAAAAAGTGGTTTGCCTGCAATCATGCGAAAGTTTTTGGATGTCACGCGCGCACTGTGTGCTTTCATTGGCAACAAAGCGGTTACCTTTTTGTTTTTGTAAGCCATAGAGTCTCGGGGAAATTATATTGAATATTGTGTATTGAATCTATCTTGGAAGACGGCGTAATTCCAGCTGTTTTACTTACTTTGAGTTATACTTGGGCGTTTTGCTGTAATTTTATTTAAATCTGGGTAGTAATAAGCTTCTTTCTGGGACCTTGAAATTTTCTTATTTTCATTCTGTCCTCTATAGGACCCCCAAAACTGTTGGGATCTGAATGCGATAATTCCAGTTAAATTCTTAATTAAGATTTTATCCTGCTTGGCAGCTAAAATGTCATGACGAATACCGACGTATGTGAATCTAATGAAGTCAAGAAAGGTCATTTGGATTTCTGGTAAAACTTTTCGAATTGTTAAAGCCTCCCGGTAATACCGGTGACGCACTTGTTGGTAAGACTCTTCATGGATATGAGTAACTGGAGCATTTGCAACATAAGCAATTTTACCTCCGTCTTCGATAATACTTTTGCCTAAGACCATGTCTTCGAGCCCAGTTACTTCTTCATCGAATTTATATTTAGTCCAAACCTTTCGGCAAATAGCAGAATTGGCATTATTGATAAAAAAATCTGTGCTCTGAAGTCGATCTTGTGCAGGGAAGTATTTTCTAAAAAGTTGTGTTTCTGAAAACTTGCTATCTTTATTCCCTACTTGTTTTCCATATGAGTATCCCGCCTCTGCAGTCTGTAAAGGCGCTATAAGATTAAGAAGCCAACGCTCATGTGTCGGGATGCAATGCGCTGATATAAAAACTAGATATTTGCCACTGGCCGCTTCACAGCCCCAATTTAAAGACCGCCCAAAACTAAACTTGTCTCTCGAAATTGTAACGACCTTACAGTTATATTTTTTTGCAATATCTAAGGTTTTATCAGTGGAGCCTGAATCGACAAGAATTATTTCTAAGGAGAGTCCGTCAAGGTCTTGATTTTTACATGCTTCTAGAGCTTCGCCGAAATGTTTCTCTTCATTTAAAGCGCGAAAAACTATTGAAATATCGTATTCTGGAGCAGACACAAAATATCCATAATGGAGAAGAGTATAAATGTTAAGGGAAATAATATGAAAACTAAATGTTATGTATTTCTACATAATTAACAGCGGATTCTACGTTTGTTTGCTCTGTCTTATCTTTATATCCATGAGATGAAAATGAGCGTGAAGTCTCTTAAGACCATAGCTGAAATCTGCGGGATGGGGGCTTACGCTAGACAGATGTGAAATTGTTATATCACCCCCGAAATAGAAAAGCCCGCTACAAGAGCGGGCTTTTCTTAAAGTCTACCTGCGACGTAGTCGCTTACGTTTTGTGTGTCCATGGGATGTGTTTCTGCAATGTGGTGAAGATTCATAACGGTGAAGCTCTGAACTGCAATCATTTGGGACGCTTTTGGAGTCATATCCACCATAATAACCAGACCCCGTCACAGTTGATTGGGTACTGCGTGGTGCGCTGTAGGTCGTGGGCTGAGGCGCAGAATAACTTGGCTGCGTATATGTTGATGAACTGCCATAAGTTGACGTAGGAGCAGAGTAGCTTGATGTCTTGCTCGCAAAGTCAGCGCTGGATTTAATTGACCCAGTACCTGGCGCACAGAGAACACGGCGCCATTCATAACGCTCTGGCGAGATGAGTGTTTTCGTGGCCACATCTGAATATTTAGCAGGAACGTTTACACTGTTTTCTCCGCCCGGATGAATAACGTCTTGTACAGTTACGCTGCGGTATTCTGCTTGAACAGGAATTTCGTCCACGCCGCCTGGATCAGACAAAACTTGTTTGTGGATTGTTTGATATTTAGCCGGAACCGATGTGCGCTTAACGCGGCCCGGTGATGTCATAACCTTGCGGTTATATTCAACTGACTCGCCAGGCTCTTCAACTAAGCACCAGATTTCGCAATTCGCGCCGCAACGATCACCCCCTTTTGAGGAGAACTGCGTTGTGCTGCTGTAGCCTTTACCTTGATAGCCTGCATCAGCAGTTGTGTGGATTGTGTAGCCTTGCGCTGCGAGTTTTCCAGGATTGCCGCGTTTCCAAATAAGACGCGGAGCCGAGCTTTCAACGCGCTCTACTACAGTTGAAAATTGAGGCGCTGAGACGGATAATTTGTCATAAGCGGGCCGCACAAGCATTTGCTCAGTTGTTGAGCGATATGAGGGTTGGCGCACGCGGTAACGCACGCTGGCTTCTTTGATCATGACTTGCTCTTGACGAGATGCAAGTTGAGCTTGCTGAACATCAATCGTGGAATAAGCTTCTTCGGTTAAGACTTGCTGTGAACCCTCGGAATATTGTGCGGGGACCTCAACGCGGGCATAACATTCGCCTGTATTCGGATTACTTGGGACGAGGTCAGGCGTGTATCCTGGCATCGGAAGATTGCCAGCAAGGGCAAGTGGCGCCATAGCTGTGCTTATCAAGAGTACAGCCAATGTCTTGGCCGATTTAGATGAATTCAACATTTTATTCCTTTGTATTCATGCTTGACCTTTAAAGGTCGGTTCAATCGTTACCGTGCTCATGCAAGTATTATGCAAGAACACCTTTACCGCCCTAATTAGCAGCTTGTTTCGAGGGATTTCATCAATGAGGTTAAATCATTGATGTTGGTTCACTTATCGCACGAATTTTTGATTGATTAAGACAACAAAAAATAGTGCAATTGCCGCGCCTATACCATTGGCCATAAAATCCAAAAAGGATGGCGTGCGGTCATGGGTGAGCGTTGCTTGAGCGACTTCCATTAGGCCGCCATAAAGTAGACATCCTATCCAAATTTTGACTTTGGAAAGGTGTGACCATGCGAGGCTAAACCCTGATGCAAGTAGTCCATATATGCCAAAATGAAAAAGTTTATCAATGTGAGGTATTGTTTGTCCATCTGTTGATGGAAGCAATGATGCCCAAATGATAAGCAGACAATAGAGCGGCATAAAGAACCGTAACGGCTTTATAAGTGAAGCAGGAAGGAATGTTTCATGAACTGTCATGATATCTTTCTTAGATAAAAAAGATGAACAGCTTATGACAACCTTAGGGCTGAAATAAGGGTGGATAAATATCACCATTTCCTCCTTGCTTCGATTCGCTGACAGCCCCCTGCCGTTAGCGAAATCAACCTAATGTCCTCAAATGTGGCAACTTTTGGGCAAAGACTGCGTTTCTGTTGGTATTAAAGCTTTGTCTCTGGCGGCTTGCGGCTTATTACTGTGTAAAAGATCACATAAATGGAGTCCCTTATGGAACTTTTAAACGCAAAAGATGTTGCCGAGCGGTTTGATGGTTGGACTGGCGGAGATGATTTTATCACGAAAGTTTTTAAATTTGATGATTTTGCACAGGCGTTTGGGTTTATGACTCGTATCGCGATTATTGCTGAGAAAATGGATCATCATCCAGAGTGGTATAATGTTTATAACCGGGTTGATATAACGCTTACCACACATGATGCAGGCGGAGTGACACAAAAAGATGTGACTTTGGCCGAAGCGATGGAAAAAGCTGCGGGTTAGGTCTTATTCCTACATAACGCCGGAACTATTTCCCGCTGTTGTGCCAATGACTTTGTCGCCAACAAAAGGGTTATCAGCCCGTTCAACGCCAAATGTACTCATGGGGCCATGCCCCGGGACGAAGCGCATATCTGGGCCTAGAGGCCACAGCTTTGTCGTGATACTATCGAGTAAGTGCTGATGATTGCTTTTGGGGAAATCTGTACGGCCGATTGAGCCTCTGAAGAGGACATCGCCAACGAAAGCAAGTTTAAGGTCTTGATTATATATTACAACATGGCCCGGTGTATGTCCGGGTGTGTGGGCAACACCAAATTCAACGCCGCCTAAGCTTAAGACTTCACCGTCTTCGAGGTATCTATCGGGCACAACATTTTTACCCATACCGGCATGGCCGTAATTAGCCCAATGTTTTGCTATGTCATCCATCCAGAACTGGTCGTCTTTGTGTGGGCCGATGACAGCTATGCCAAGGGCTTCGCGAATATCATGCGCGCCGCCGGCGTGGTCGAGATGTCCATGGGTTAGCCAAATTTCTTTTATACTTACGCCAAGTTCTTTGGCGGATTCCATAAGCTTTTGCGCTTCTCCGCCTGGGTCCACGAGCACGCCTTCCATGGTTTCGGTATCCCAGAGCAGGCTACAGTTTTGCTGAAAGGGCGTAACAGGTATTAGGCGGAGGTCGAATTTGGACATAAACCTAATTCGCTGTTCTTGCTTAAGAGGTCAAGTGAAACTGTTCAGATAGCATTCAGGCGTTAGGCATCATAAAGCATTTAACTTATCATCTCTCTTGATGAGTTGTCTCTCTTTTACCTTATACCCCGTCCCTGTGGCGGGGTTTTTTCTTTGGTTTCTGTTAAGGCTTAACAGAATTGTCAGAATTTAGTCATGCTGTAGTCATGTAGCCTCATTTAGATAGACACTATTCGTATTTACGAATTCCCCTTCGAACTGACGGCGACCGTAAGGTTTGCCGTCTTTTTTTGTTTTTCTTACACGATTGTAATAAAACTGTAGGACTCCTGTTATGTTCATACGTGTTATATGCTCTTGCTGCGGATAATAATTATATGTGATTCCTATTTCCCAGCGGGGACATTTGCTGAATTTAAAGCCCCCGACTAAAACAATATGGCAAATTCCCAAACGGGTTGGTGATAACGGCGCCAACCCGTTTTTTATGAGACGTTTCAATATTAAGTCTGATTGTTTTAAGTGAGCATCGCTTTTACGGCTTTAATGAGGCTTTCGCGCGCAATAGTTTCTTGCGCGGGGCGGGAAGACTTCCATTCTTCATTAGATTCAATAGCTTTAGCGGCTTCCGCGCCAAGATAGAGGTCTTTTAAAGTCACTTCATTCTTGGCAAGTTCATCTTCGCCCATCAGTACAGCGATTTGGGCATTACGCCGATCCGCATATTTCATTTGTTTAGTGACATTACCAGAACCTATGAAGACTTCAGCACGAATGCCTGCGGCGCGAAGCTCTGCAGCCATTTTAAAGTATTCACCCATGAGGTTTCTATCAAAGGCGCATATAACAACGGGTGGTTTAACGGATTGCTCGATGGCTTCCATGCGCTCAAGAGCAGAGAGGAAGCGCGAGACGCCGAAACTAAATCCTGTGGCAGGGACAGCTTGCCCGCGAAAACGGGAGACGAGGTCATCATATCGGCCGCCGCCGCCAATAGAGCCGATACGGACGGGACGTCCTTTTTTATCGCGAATATCTGCGAGTAGTTCGGCTTCAAAGACGGGGCCCGTATAATAACCAAGCCCGCGCACGATTGAGGTGTCAAAGCTCACGCGGTCATTTCCAAAGCCTGTAGCCGTCAGTATGCTGTCAATTGTTGACAGTTCTTTGCAACCCTCTTGACCGCGTTCAGATGTGCCGACAAGCTTTTCAAGCGCCACAATCGTCGTGCCGCGGTCTTCATCAGAGGCTGTTGTGAACCCAAGAACCGATTTAATGCCGTCTTTGCCTAAATTAGCGCCGTCTGTGTAATCCCCAGAATCGTCTTTGCGGCCTTCGCCCAGCAAGGCTTCAACACCGTCAGGGCCGAGGCGGTCTAATTTATCAATCGCGCGTAGGACTTGAAGCCGCTGTATGGCGCCAGCGTCTGTATTGGGAACGCCTGAGCTTTCAAGAATTCCGTCGAGGAGTTTGCGGTTATTCACACGCACAGCATATTGGCCATCTTTTAAACCTGCGGCGCGCATGACTTCTGCGGCAAGCATAATCATTTCAGCATCGGCGGCAGGGCCTGCCGCGCCGACGCTATCGGCGTCGCATTGAACAAATTCTCTAAATCGCCCGGGGCCAGGTTTTTCATTACGATAAACTGAGCCTGCTTGATAGCGGCGGTAAGGCTTTGCGAGTCCGTCATAATTCTCAGCAACGTAGCGCGCAAGGGGCGCAGTTAAATCATAGCGCAGAGATAGCCATTGTTCGTCATCATCTTGAAGGGCAAAGACGCCAACATTTGGGCGGTCCTCATCGGGCAGAAATTTACCAAGTGCATCTGCATATTCAAAAGCAGGTGTTTGAAGCGGTTCAAAGCCGTGCATGTCATAGACTGAGAAAGCGGCGTCAATAAGTGCGCGCTCAGCACGTAGTAAATGCGAGGGCTTATCTTCAAATCCGCGCGGACGGCGTGCTTTGGGACGAAAGGGTTTGTTTTTCTTAGCCATGCGCGCGGTCTAAGCGGTTTCGAGCACTGATGAAAGACTAGATTTAAATTAAAGCTAAACTTTGGAACTAAACTTTGGCAGCGCCCCAGTAATTATAACCCAAGACCTTTGGGCCTGGAATATACATTTGGTCTAGGCTTTCTAATGTCAGGCCCGCTTCACGAAATAGCGCCGGAATATCGCGGCCACTATGGCACCCCCCAGCGATTTTTTTCCAATAAGGGTCTATGCGGTTTTGCCATTTATGGACATTAGCATCTGGTGCTTTGCCATGTTCTGTAAATAAAATTTGACCGCCGGATTTCAAGATACGGCTCATTTCCTTTAAAGCTTTGATGGGGTCGGGAATGGTGCAAAGTGAATAGGTCACGACGACTGTGTCAGCTGTGTTTTTTTCGAGCGGGATGTCTTCGCCAGAGAGGCCAATGCGCTCAACATCGATGGGGCAGTTGGCGCGGCGCTCAGTGCTACGTTTCCAAATGTGTTCATCAGGGTCTACGCCGATTATTTTGGAAACTTTGTCTGGATTATAAAAGGGCAAGTTTTGACCAGACCCAATTCCGATTTCCAATACAAGACCGACCGCATGAGGGACGATTTTTTGACGTTGTTTTGAAATTGGCGTCACACCGCAGGCCATATCGAGGCCCCGCGGCAGAATATGTTTTGCGTAAAACCCCATGAAAGCTCCTGCTGTATAATTGTAGCAGATAGCATGTTTTACCGCAGTTTACAGAATTTAGTTTCTTTTGGTTTGGAACAAGGCTTTATAAGCTCATTGAAAAATGAGATTATTGAAAATCACAGAAAGGTCTTCCATGTTAAGATTAGCCCTGCCGCAATTGTCGCCTGAATGGTTATCGCGGGAGGCTGGACTTGCCAAAGTTATCAAAACCATTGAGTCCGCAAAAGGTAAAGCTGACTTGATCGTCTTCTCTGAAGGTTTCGTGCCAGGATATCCTTTTTGGCTCGACGGGACGGGCGGGGCACGGTTCAATGACGCTAAACAAAAAGAGCTATTCGCACATTATTCTGATCAAGCTATCACGATTGAGGCGGGGCATTTGGATAGCGTTTGCGCGGCTTTGAAAGCTGCTAATATGGCCTGTTATTTAGGTATTATAGAGCGCGCAGGTGACCGTAGCGGGCATTCGCTTTATTGTAGTTTTGTTTATATCGACCAAGGTGGTTCCGTCCGCTCAGTCCACCGTAAATTACAGCCAACCTACGAAGAACGCCTCGTTTGGGCACCAGGCGACGGGGCAGGGCTAGTAACCCATAAATTAGGCGGCTTTACGGTGGGTGGCTTGAATTGTTGGGAGAATTGGATGCCGCTCTCCCGCGCCGCGCTTTACGCTCAAGGCGAAGATTTGCACGTGGCTTGTTGGCCTGGAAGTGACCGTAATACCGCTGACATTACGCCCGTTCTCGCGAAGGAAGGTCGTAGCTATTGCGTTTCAGTTTCAGCGATTATGCGCCCTAGCGATGTCAGAGATGATATGCCATTTGCGGCTGAAATTAGAAAGGCTCTTGGTGACATGCCCGCCAATGGAGGCTCTTGCGTAGCTGCGCCCGACGGGAGTTGGGTCTTGCCGCCCGTAATGGGTAAGGAAGGGATGCGCTTTTGTGAGTTGGACCCTGCCTTTGTTCGCCGTGAGCGTCAGAACTTTGATCCCAGCGGGCATTACTCTCGCCCAGATGTGACGCATTTGGTTGTGAACCGAAAACGTCAATCATTAGCTAGCTTTGAAGATTAGGCATAAGGGAGAGAAGTGAATCATAAATAGCTTTGTGATTTTCTAATTGTCATTCAAGTGAAAATGAGACTTTAAAAAAGCCTCAGATTGATATAGCGCGCCCCTATGATTTCTTCACCGCATATTTTGATAATCGGAGCTGGCCTAATAGGTCTCTCCACAGCCGACAGGTTAATGCTGCGCGGCGCGAAGGTGACTTTGATTGAAGCGCGTTCTGAGGCGGGTAAAGGGACAAGCTATTCAAATTCAGGTATGATACATCCTAGTCAAGCGCGGCCATGGGCTTTTAAGGGCAGTCAAGAGGAAGCGGATACTGCTTTTAAAGTCGTCCATGATATGGCCGAAAAATCAAAGCATATTTTAGAAGAAAAAATAACATCCTTAGGTCTATTTCAAAAAAAAACGATTTCAGGCTGTTATAAAATTTATCCAAACATGGACATGGCCCGTCATGCGCAAGGCCTTTATGCAAATGACGGTATCATGTCGCGAGTTGTTATGGACGTCACGGCGACCTTGGGGCATGTGGCACTCCATTTTGAAGATGATATGTGGGGGAATGCTCATAGCTATTGCACCGCGCTTGCGGCAGATCTTCATGAGCGCGGCGCAACATTTATTTATGACGCGACAAATGCGCGAATGCGGCAAGATGATGATGGCGTCACCGTCGGTTTGGCAGGTCACGTGTTTAAAGCTGATCATGTTATTATCTGCGCAGGGCCACAAAGCGGAGATGTCTTAGCGGGACTCGGACTGAATTTGTTTATCGACAAGCTTCGCGGATTTTCTGTTAACTTCGACCGTCCAAATATTGAGCTCCCTCCCGCGCCCCTCATGGACGCAACGTCACATTCTGCGATGACAATATTTGATGACCATATCCGCTTTTCAGGTACAGTTGGACAAGATAGTGCGCGCCCGCTTTTAAGGCGCTGGTATGAGCTTGCGCCTGATATTATGGCGGCGTTAAAACCTGCGACAGAGATATGGTCGGGCCTTCGCCCTATGTCCAAGGTGGGCCGCCCATATATAGGGCCGACATCAATTAAAAAGTTATGGGTTAATACGGGCCACGGCCATATGGGTTGGACTTTGTCCGCGGGGTCAGCGGATCTCATGTCCCGCATGATTATGGACGGTGAGACTGATGAAAGATTTGCCGTTGTGACTTAGGTGATTTTAATGATACCAAACCCAATCCATTGATGCGGACTGATGTATTATGAGACATCATAGCCCTAATGCTAGCGACGTTGCCACAGCCCCATTAGCAGTACACTCGGTTTAAATATTAATTTAATTGATTGCCTAGGCCTTGCGCTCATTTTTTGTGAGCCAAGTTACAACCGACATTATATAATGTGGAATACATATTATGAAAAATGTGACAAACACATGCGGTTTGGGAATGATGTTTCGCTCAGCTGCGAAGTGCCAAGTAGGTATAATGCAGAGCGCAAGTAATACGCCGTAAGTAATATACTTATAATTCTGTGATTTTTGATATTCATCGCGAAATGAGTAGTAATATACTGTTAAAGCCATGACCAAAACAGTCATCCCAACGACCATCCATAACGGAATGGGGGTATCTTCAAAATGCATGAAAGACATAGTTAGCCCACTAATCAAACCTAAGATGGCAGATACGGTAAGAATAGTATGGTTTATTCGTTCGCGTTTTTTAAGTTTGGCTTCGCCAGAGAGTTCAGTGTTTTTCATTTTTACTCTTCCTCAAATATATCTTCGATGGGTTTTTCAAACAGGCGGGCAATCTTAAACGCTAACGATAGCGATGGATCATGCTTTCCGCGTTCTATTTGATTTATTGTTTGCCGCGATACATCAAGCCGCCCCGCAAGCTCAGCTTGGCTCCAATGACGTTCTGCGCGTAGCAATCTAAGGTGTGTTTTCATTATGTCTTATCTTATTGACTATATGTCAGGTAAATCTGACATATAAGGCATGTATATAAGATTTGACATAATGTCAATATAACTTGACTAAAATATATTAGAAGCTTTTAGGCTATCCTGCTTTTAGCTATTATGTGTAAACGCGCGCTTCTATTTCCAGCCCAAAGCACTTGCCATAACATCGTGTATCTCATTTTGTTCCATGACGCCGCGCACTTTCTCAGCGCCAGGACCGCGCGCATATAAAGGCACGTCTTCTCCCGCGTGCGTCTCAGTCTCCATTTGGACGGCCGTTTGTTGCAAGAAGTCTTTACCTTGGACCATATTGTCGGTGAGGGCAGGGCTATGCTCTTCGCGCACATTCGGGCCGTTATGATAACCGAGCGTTGTATAAGGTTTGCCGTCGCCAGCTTTCGCATAGTCTTTTGCCGCGCCGCCGTCTTCGGGATTAGGATTGCGGACAAGCCCCAAGATAGGGTTTCCGCGTACGGGATAACCCGACATGGTGAAAACATGGCTATGGTCTGCGGTCACTAATATGAGCGTATCATCGCCCGCTTTGTCTTTGGCGGTTTTTACGGCTTCATTCAGGGCTTGCATATCGGTGAGGGCGCGAAAGGCATTGGTGCCGTGATGGGCATGATCAACGCGGCCTGCTTCGACCATAAGAACATAGCCTGTACCACGAGAGCTAAGCGCGTCTATCGCAAAGCCCGTCATTTCGGCCAAGGAAGGCTCTTTGGCGTCATCACGGTCAGCTTCATAACTCATGTGTGAGGGTGTAAAGAGGCCAAGGATAGTTTGGTCTTTTGGCGCTGCACGAAGCTCTTGGGCATCTTTGACATATATATATCCGGGTTTTTCCTCCCATGCATTAAGTTGTTCCTTAGTGAACTTTTCACGTCCGCCGCCGAGTATAATGTCGGGCGGACTCTTCATGAGCTGCGAGGCGAGACCTTTACATCTTGCTTTGGCGGCGCGGGGGTCGACATCACTATCCATTTCCCATCCGCGGTCAACACTATGCCCGTACATTGCGGCGGGTGTTGCGTGGGTTATGCGGGCTGTAGAGATTACGCCAACGGATAAGCCTGCCTTTTTAGCTTGCGCGGTTAATGTCGGCGGAGATTTTTTAAGTACGCAGCTCTCAAGCACCATTTTTTTGACGCTCTCATTAGGGCGGACATTCACTGCGCCAATGTTTGTTTTATATCCAGAGAGTATGGCTGTGGCAGTGCCTGCGCTATCAGGGACTTGTGCGTTGGTATTATATGTCTTGATCAACGCGATATTATTGAACTCTTCGAAAGCAAGGCTGTGTTCCTCGCCTTTAAGTCCCTTTGATTGGCCATCAAATATACGAGCCGCTGTAATTGTAGAAACACCCATGCCGTCCCCGATGAAGATAATCACGTTCTTAGCCTTGGTGTTTTGCGTTATCACAGTCGGGGTTGCTATATTCGAGCTCTGCTTTGCAACTGTGTCGGGACTACAGGCCGTTATAAGCAGGGCTAAACTTAGAGGAAGCAAGGTTCTAAAGGCTGATTTTGACATATAGATTTGTTCCGTCTGACTGTAATTGTATTAACTTGCCCTTTAATGCCGTATTTTTTGGCTGTTGGGAACGTTTTTCGCGCTGGGGACTGGGAAGAATCAACTGTCAAATTTGCGTTTCGATAATAATTCGATTATGTTTTATTCTTAAAAAGAGAACTTGGTCTTATAAATAAGCTTAAAAGCCGATCTTTTAAGCTATTTTTTAGATAAGCTTCAGGCTACTTTTGTTCAAAATGTGCAGTATAACTATGTTTTTGAAGACTAAATCTGATTTTTAAAAAAGAATCCAATTATTTGCGTTTCTTTGTTGAAAATGTGTTGCGTTTAAAAAAGTGTTTGCCTATATAGCGCTCCTTGCTGAGGGA
>JALZWM010000130.1 GCA_023300105.1 Hellea sp. | reverse complement strand
GTTTGCCGCTTCGTACGGAGCCGCCAATTTTGCCAAAGGCGGCTGTTATGGCGGCGGGGTCTGTGCCGAACATACCTTGCGCGATATCAAGTTTTGATAGGGGACTATCAGGATTATTGAGCTGCGGCAGGATACCCATATAAGCGCCGTGATCTGTTGCGGCGACGAAATCTAGCGGGTCCCCGCCGATTGTAATATCAAAGCCTGAGGGGTGACGCACGCTTTCGCCTTTAGCAAAACGGTACACGTCATCGGGCGTAGTACGCACATTGAAAATATAGGCATCAAAGCTATTTTTAGTATGGATATGAAGGTCCCCGAAATAGGCGTTTTTGTTGGTGTTAAATCCAGCCGTTTTTGTTGGGGTTTTAGAGGCCGTTTTTGTTTTTTCTAAAGCAGCTTTAGGCGTTTCAGAAATTTTCTCAGTTGGTGAACATGCCGCAAGACTTAACGTTCCCAAACTTGCGCTTATAATCAAAGTTTGCTTTAATTGATTAAGTGTTATTTGCATGATATTCCCCTTTTTGTTTAAATTTGCACCTTATATTTAGAATGTCAAAATATAGATTGATTTAAGTCAGGCCCATTATGTTAATAGAACTTATTTATACGAGCGTGCCAGCCCAAGCGGGTATGAGCCTTGAGTCTATTTTAGATGTTGCTCACCGTAAAAACCCTGAAAATGGAATCACAGGGCTTTTATGTTTTGACGGGATGCAGTTTGTTCAGATTTTGGAAGGCGAAGAAGATAATGTCATGGCGCTCTTCGCATCCATAGAGCGAGACAGCCGCAATACAGACGTAGAAGTTTTGCATCGCGGCGGTATCTCTGAAAGAAGCTTTGAAAATTGGACAATGGCTTCAGAGCATGTCCCGCAAGGCCTTCTTGAGACTTTAAGCGAAAACATGGGGGCTGCGAGCTTGAGTGCTGAGCCTTTAAAAATAGCGGGCCGCGGCGAGAGCTTCGGGGCCCGGCTATTCGGATTATTTACACAATCAGTGGGTCTACATAGGCCTGATTAGCGTTTATCCACTAGCGAGGCGCGCGCTTCGCTAAAATTCTCTGCAAAGTTCTACGGTGCATATTTAAACGTCGCGCTGTTTCTGAAACATTCTTACCACAAAGCTCATAGACGCGCTGTATATGTTCCCAGCGCACACGGTCTGCAGACATTGGGTTTTCTGGCGGCTCTGGCGCTGCGCCTGGTGTGGCGAGCAGGGCTTTGCACACATCATCCGCGTCAGCAGGCTTGGCGAGATAATCTACCGCGCCGCGTTTCACCGCTGATACGGCTGTCGCCAAATTGCCATAACCCGTCAGCATGACCATCTTGCAGTCTGGACGCGTTTCGTGAATTTTATCGATGACATCAAGGCCGTTGCCATCTTCGAGGCGCATATCAAGTACCGCAAAGGCTGGTGGGTTAGATTGCACCACGACTTTTGCTTCTGTCACAGTCTCGACGAGCTGGACGGTAAAGCCTCGATGTTCAAGTGCGCGCCCGAGGCGATTACGGAACGGGCCGTCATCGTCTAATATCATTAGCGTGTTGTCTTCGGGAATGTTGTAGTCAGTCATAATAACTCCTCTACTCTTATACGTATATAAGGGCAATAAGGGTTTATAGCTATATGAAAAGCTCTGCATTTTTGCGGGGCCAGACTATGCGAATTTGCGCTCCACCGAGCGGACTTTGGCCAAAATTGACTTTCCCGCCTGTGCGCTCAATCAGAGTTGTCGCAATAAAGACGCCCAGCCCTAGCCCGCCCGCAAGTTCATCCACTTGTTTGGGGCGTTGGCGTTTGCTGACATAGGGCTGCCCGAGTCGGCCTTTAATTGTGGGGTCAAAGCCTGCGCCGTCATCTCCAATGATAATAGTCAGGTTTTGGCTATCCCAAATACCGGTCAGCTCGACGCTGTCCTTGGCAAAATCAACGGCGTTTTCGACGAAGTTTTTAAGGCCGTATAAAAGCTCTGCCTGCCTGCGCAATGTCGGGGTGTGGCCTTCGCCTCTGACATCTAACGAAATGTCTTTGCCGAAGGCAATATAAGGCTCGGCCGCTTCTTCGAGCAAATCTTCCAAAGATAAGCTGTCATGTATGGCGTCACCTGCGTCGCCGCGCATGGATAATTGCTCTAATATCCCGCGGCATCTTTTGGCTTGTGAGAGCATGAGAGCCGCGTCTTCTCCGAGCGGAGTGACGGGATCAAGCTCACGTGACATTTCTTTGGCGATGACTTGGATGGTGGCCAAAGGCGTGCCTAGCTCATGGGCGGCGGCGGCGGCCATGCCCCCTAAAGCCGAGAGTTTTTGCTCATGGGCGAGGACAGCTTCGGTTGCGGCCAGAGCGTCTGACATGCGGCGGGACTCGCGGGTCACGCGCCACGCATAGAGCGAGGTAAAGGCGCTGCCCACTAAAATCGCAATCCACACACCGACGCGGAATGTGAAGGGCAGGGTAAAGCTGCCGATAGGGTCCCACGGGAGGGGTTGGAATGTAAAGAGCAGGGCAAATGAGAACCCCGTCGCCAATAAACCAAGTGTAAAAAGCACCTTCTTATTTAGCGTGGTGGCGCTGGTCACAACCGGGGCCAAAATAAGCAGCGCGAAGGGATTACTGATGCCGCCAGTAAGCCACAGCAGGCCGGCGAGTTGTATCAGGTCAAAACCGAGTTGCATCCCCGCTTCGCGGTCACCCACGCGGCGCTCAAGCTCATAGGCATAGGTCGTAATAAGATTGACGAGAACGCTAAGCGCAATAATCGCGACGCAGGGCCAAACAGGATATTCGTATTTTAGAATAAGAGAAACAACCAAAAGCGTTACGGCTTGCCCAACAATCGCCGCCCAGCGTAATTGCACCAAAGTATTACGGCGCAATTGTCCAGATGTATTGGCGCGTAATTTTAAAGGTGCGTCAGTTGGCGACTTGACGTCAGCGAGCAGGTTATCCAAATCTGTCGGCATAGTTTCTTGCGTGTTCATGCAAGCTTTATAGAGATGAGATTGAGTATATGAAAGCGATCATAAAATTTGGATTATATGGCTTAATGGGCGCATTATTCATGGGAAGCCTGTCGGCTTGCAGCGAACCTACTGCCAGAGTCGGCAAAACCGTTGTCTCGGGCGAAGCTGATATCGGCGGGCCGTTCACCTTGGTCAATCAAGACGGCGCGGTTCAAACGCAGGACGCCTTCGCGGGCAAACCGCAATTAATCTATTTCGGGTTTTCATATTGTCCCGACATCTGCCCGACCGCTTTGCAAAAATTGGGCGCGGCGCAGGCGATTGCGGATAAAAAAGGCGATAAGCTGAATTACATTTTTATCAGCATAGACCCTGAACGCGATACGCCCGAGAGCCTAAAGCTCTATGTCACGGCCAATGGTTTTCCTGATAACCTTGTCGGACTGACGGGCTCGCAAGAGCAAATCGAGACGGCGAAAACAGCCTTTAAAGTCTATTCCCAAAAAGTCGAAACGCCCGATAGCGCAGGCGACTATACGGTTGACCATTCGGACATCATTTACTTCATGGATAAGAACGGAAAGTTCCTCGACTTATTCACAGGGCGGTCTTCGGTGTTAGATATTTCAGCGCGGGTAAAGACCCATTTGAAAAGCGGGAAATAAACGCGCTTCCTATTAGCGCTTACCTATTAGCGCTTATCTATTTGCGCTTACCTATTAGCTCCGGGCACCCACTTCACATCGGTTTGGCCTTGGTCATTGCACCAGCGCGCGGCGACGAAGAGGAAGTCAGATAATCTGTTTAAATAGGTCAGCGCAGCAGGCGTAACAGCCTGCTCGGCGGCAAGGGCGACGCAAACACGTTCGGCGCGGCGGCAGACGGTACGGGCTTGATGCAAATAAGCAGCGGGCGGAGAGCCGCCGGGCAGGACAAAACTCGTCAGCGGGTCAAGGTCTGCGTTGAGGGCGTCAAGCTCTGCTTCTAAACGCGAAGCTTGCTCGGGCACCATACGCAAAGCATATTCACTATCGGCCGCGCCCTCTTCGGGAAGAGGCGTGGCGAGGTCAGCCCCCAAATCAAATAAATCATTTTGAATACGCGCCATCATATCATCAAGGCGGCGGGATTCGAGATGTAAACGTACCAAGCCGATAACGCTATTGGTCTCATCAACATCACCATAAGCGCGCACGCGGACATCATTTTTGGACAGGCGAGAGCCGTCAACTAATCCCGTTGTGCCGTCATCACCCGTGCGGGTATAAATTTTATTGAGCTTAACCATTAAGTTTATTCAGGACTACTGGCCGAGGCTTTTTTGCTGAACATAAACGGTTAAAAGTAAAAGCCCAACAGCGGCGGCTTGAGCAACAACTCTGCGGCGCATCCACACGTTAGACAGTTCTTTCGAGTTTTCAGATTTACCGCCTATATGTATCATCCCCATTGCCAAACTTAATCCGACAAAGAAAAAAGCAACAGCAGTCAAAAACCAAAGAACTAACATCATCAACATCCTTATTAACACCGCCTTTGTAACCCAAAGCGCGGCTGTTTCATAGGAGAATACGAAGAAGGGGGAGACAAGGATGTGCGCCAGTTTGTCTCTGATGGGGCGCGGGCGTTTATCCCCGAGTGGACATCCCGCGAGAGGCTTAAGTCGCCTAAAATAAGATGCCCAAGTAAAAGGTTAAAATCCTGTCGATTAGTCTTCGAGAGCTCTGCTCGCAGCTCATCCCACATCAATGACGCGGCCTTGGTTGTCGACGGCGCGGAGTTTTGTGTATCGAGAGTTTGATTTGCGAATCTGCTTCATCTGGCTGGCGATATAATTAGCGTTGTTATCAAGGCCTGTGGCGCAGGTCTCCCAATAGCTACCCGTATAGCCTTCAATTTTGATGCTACTCGGACCCGACGAGGATCGGTCGTTAGAATCTTTCGTTGAACGGTGGATGCTTCTGGCCGCGCTGGCCGCCCGCGAAGAGAGCGAGTCCGTTTTAAGAGTTCCTCTGGCCGATTGTGCCGCGCGGGAAGCAAGGCCGCCCTCACTCACTAAACTTTTCAAGCCGCTGCCAATCAAAGGTCCGACGACTGCAACAGCTTCTTTGAACTCTCTATCTTCTTTTTCTTTCTTAAGCCGAGCCTTTTCTTTCTCTGCAGTTCTTTTAGCCTCTAAGGCTACTTGCTCTTTGTGTTTGAATTGCCCGAGACAATCATCAACAAAAGCACTAATAGGGCGCTCGCCAATCAATTCGAATATTCGTTCATTAGCTAAAAGCATATCCTCACCATCATAAATGATGGCAGGTTTCGTGTGTGTACCTAAATCGGTTTTGACAGCTTTGGTATATAACCCGTCCCAGCGGCGCAGGCGCGATTTTCCCGATTTGATGAATAAAAGTAAATAGACCACGATAAAAAACCCGGTGAAATAAATCTGTCCCATTTCGCCGCTGCCGGCCCGGTAGGCAAGAACGGTTCCGAAAATCAAAACCATGACAAGCAGCCAGAGCAATACCGCGACGAGTTTGCGAATGCCGAAGAGCCGAAAAGGGGTCAGATAGTTAGACAAAAAGCTTAAGGCTGATCCGCTATGACGCAATTTGAATTGGGGCACAGCCTCTTGGCTACCTTCCGGCGCCTGAGCAAATTTTGGATTCCTCAACTCCCACAAATTTCGAAAATCAAATTCCCGTAGATCTTGAAAGGTAATGATCTTGTTCAAAACTATTTCTCCCAATTTATCCAGAGATACTATATGCGTATAGGGTAATGCAATGGAGGTAGAGGTTCTTTTCAGGCTTATGTGAATGACCTAAAACGCTCCGCCTAAGCGGGTGCGAGGCGCTTGTC
>JALZWM010000129.1 GCA_023300105.1 Hellea sp. | reverse complement strand
CGCAGCAAGATCTTCGTTGTAAATCTTGGCATATTTTTCTGTGATTTCAGAAATATCAACGCCCTGCTCTTTGGCGCTTTTGATAATCTTATCATCCACGTCTGTAATATTGCGCGCATAGACAACATGCTCTTCGCCGTAGATATGGCGCAATACACGGAACAGCACATCGGCGACCACCGCAGCTCTCGCATTGCCGATATGAGCGTAGCTATAGACCGTCGGGCCACAATTATACATCGTCACGCGTTTGGGGTCTTGAGGTTTGAAAACCTCTTTTTTGCGCGTGAGTGAATTATAGAGCGTTAATTCTGGCTTTTTGTCTTTATTATTGGGCATAGAAACACCATCTAATAGATTAATATGAAAACACAACAAATCATCACGGCTATCTTACTCGCTATCGGGGCCGCCGTCGCCATTAAAGGCGCGATGAAACCCGACCTTGGCTTGTTAAAATTTAAGGTCAAAGGTAATATCGCCTATGGAAATGGCTTTACGGATGACCGTTCAGTTGGGGTTGTCCGAAAACTCTTAAATGAAAACCCAAACATCGACACATTAGTGCTTAAGAAAATGTCCGGAACAAAAGACGGCGACAGAAACATTTTATTGGCGCGTGATATTCGTAAACGTGGACTTAAGACCCATCTGGAGAGTAATAGCGCGATTGCCTCTGGCGCCGTAGATTTGTTCCTCGCGGGCAAGCGCAGGACCATGGAATGCGGCGCGCTTATCGGCGTGCATAGCTGGTCTATCTCGGGCGCGCGTTACACCATTCGCATCTCCCCCAAAGATATGGGCGGGGATACCCGACAAAAATATCATGAAGACTTTCTAAGTGATATGGGCATCGACCCCGCGTTCTACGCCTTCACCCGCGCCGCTGCCGAGCCAGAAGATATCCACTATATGAGTATGGAAGAGATTAAGCGCTTTGATTTGCTGACCGAGTATCCTA
Source organism: Hellea sp. (assembly GCA_023300105.1). Taxonomy (GTDB): domain Bacteria; phylum Pseudomonadota; class Alphaproteobacteria; order Caulobacterales; family Maricaulaceae; genus Hellea. The sequence continues at coordinate 21,512 of JALZWM010000129.1, read as the reverse complement.
ATTGCAACTAATCAAAACCAACTTCACAAACATTTTGGCGTAAAAACCATGTCACGATACGTACGCCAAAGAAGCTAACGGCAAACAAAACAACCGCAATCTGGGCATGCTCAGGCAAAGTTCCCATGGTTTCAATTGCTACAAAACCTACGCCTATTATCCCCAAAGAAAAAACATTTGCCGTTTTTGAAAAATAATACCCCAAAATACCAACTATTGAGCCAAGGAAAACTGCTGCTAGAATCAAAATCATAAAACACCCCATTTTATTAGGTATCCCGTATAATAGACCCGTTAACAACATCTAAAGTTGCGGGCACTTTAAAGCATTGCACCTAAATATTACATAAGCCTATGCACTTTTGTGACTGGCTTTTTGCACCTCAGATAGGCTAAAGAACCGCTATGAGCATCGAGACACCCAAGACACCTAGCAAAAAGCCGACCCTTAAGGCTGTGAACGACACGCCCCGTCCGTCCAAAGAGGCCGCGATGGAAGCTGTACGCACATTGATTGCATGGGCGGGTGATAATCCGGACCGCGAAGGCCTGAAAGATACGCCAAAGCGCGTTGTGAACGCCTATAATGAATGGTTTCGCGGCTATGACCTTGACCCTGTCGATGAGCTCTCCCGTGTGTTCGAAGATGTCTCAGGTTACGACGATATGGTTATCCTGCGAGAAATCGACGTCGAGAGCCATTGCGAACATCATATGGCGCCATTCCTCGGCACAGCCTATGTTGCATATTTACCAACAGATAAAGTTGTCGGTATTTCTAAACTCGTCAAAGTCGTAGAAATATTTGCTAAGCGTCTCCAGACCCAAGAAACAATGACCGCTCAAATTGCGGACGCGATTGATAATGCGCTCAAGCCGCGCGGTTCAGCCATTATGATTGACGCGGTTCACCAATGTATGAGTACGCGCGGCGTACATCATCCGAATGTGTCAACGATCACGACACAGTTCACGGGTGAATTTAAAACAAACCCTGCGCTACAAGAGCGCTTCTTACGCCTTATCAAGCCAACGTAAGAAACCGACTTAAGCGCTCCCCCATATAAGAGGGTATTGAATATTCATGTCAGAAACGCCGCTTCTGCAGCAAGTGGTACGGGTGAAAGGACTTGAACCTTCACGCCTCGCGGCACTAGAACCTAAATCTAGCGTGTCTACCAATTCCACCACACCCGCACAGATATGAACTTATTTACATAAGGATTGGTGAGCGGCATATGCGAGACTTTGAAACTAAAATCAAGCACCTTTATGCGCGTATCTAACTCTTTTTCGCACTCATGGGCGCGCGGCTAAGAGTCCAGTAAATCGCAATCAAGCCAGAAACGATGTTTGCGGCGGCTACGCCGACATAAGCACCAGTAAGGCCAGCCGTTTGAACACCTATGAAAATTAAACCAACATATAAGAATAACGACCGAATAACAGTATATGTGAAACCATAGGCAGGGCGGCCAATCGCATTTAAACCTGCCGCGCTAACAAAAACAAAGCCGTAAGCGAAGATCGTTACCGGAACGATATAGAAATATGGGACAACTTTCGCAATCAGAACAGGATCGCGCGTAAAGATGGCCGCGATTTGCGGCGCAAAAAGAGCAACTAAGACGGCAATGATTGTGCTCCAAATAACGCAGATTAAATAGCAAACCTTAAAAGCCTCACGAACACGCTCTGTATTGCCAGCCCCGCCATTACGGCCTGTAATCGCACCAATACAGGCAGAGAGCGCATAAAGCATACCAACTGATAAAAGTTCCGCGCGGCTAGCGACGGTAAAGGCCGCGACATCAGTCTCCCCAAGGGCATTACCAATAATAGCCACCGCTGCAAATGTCGCTGCGGGCACGATAATATTCGTCACAGCCGCAGGCACACCAACTTGCCCTATAATTGTCCACGCCCGTTTCATAGATCCAAAGGTCATCCCGACAAAGCTAATGGCTTTACGGTAGAAAAAGATAAGGTAAAGTCCGAAACAAGCTCCGAAAATATTTCCGATGACCGTTGATAGCGCAGCCCCCGCGACTTCCATGCGCGGGAAAGGGCCCAATCCAAAAATCAGAAACGGGTCAAGAATAATATTAATGACCGCGCCCATAATCATAATTGAACTTGGTAGAGCCGCCTCACCTGCCGCTCGCAAAATATTATTACAGGTCGAGGACACAGATATAACCACAAGGCCCGGTAATGATATGGCGAGATAGCTAAAGGCCATTCTGGAAACTTCCGTAGACGCGCCTGCCAGAGGTAAAATCAGCTGCGCAACAGACAACATCAGGCTGACTAAAATCGTCATGAAGAAAAGCCCAAGTAATATCGCGGCAGCGGCATGACGGCGCGCGCGCTCAGTCTCGCCCTGTCCAAGAGCCCGCGAGACCGCTGACATCGTTCCTGCGCCCAAGCCTATATTCGCGCTATTCCCAATGAAGGTTAAAGGGAAAGCAAAACCTAAAGCGGCCAGAGCCATAATGGCGAGGTTCGGGCGCGCGGTATCAGTGAGCAAACCCAAGTAAATCGTATCGACGATGCCTGTAGAAATCATGGCTATAATAGCAATAGAAAACGGGCCAAGCATACGCAGCACATGCCGCGTTATTGATCCTTCTAAGACATTTGTTTTAGCAGATTGAGCCAATCGTTCTAATCATCGTCTCTATGAGACGGCGCAAAGGCGGCCAATGTCGCCATTTGCACGATTTCAGACGCCGTTGCGCCGAGAGAACAAATTTGAACAGGCTTGGATAGCCCCGTTAAGAACGGCCCTAACACAGTAGCCCCGCCGACAGTATCGAGCAATTTAGTCGAAATAGACGCGGAATGAATAGCTGGCATGACAAGAACATTTGCTGCGCCCGTCAAACGGGAGAACGGATATGTCAAAGTATGGAGCGGGTCGAGTGCAACATCGGCGGCAAGATCGCCTTCATATTCAAAATCAACGTCACGCCCGTCTAATATTTCAACAGCGCGACGTACCTTTTCCATACGTTCTCCAACAGGATTACCAAATGTGGAATAAGACAAGAAAGCAACGCGTGGATCAAAGCCGAATTGTTTCGCAAAGCCAGCCGTCGTCACAGCTATATCCGCCAGGTCATCGGCGGTTGGAAGCTCTGTAATATTCGTATCGGCGATAAATAATGTCCGGTTACGGTTCACAACAACAGAGACGCCCATCGTACGCTCATTATCACGGTGATTAAGCACAAGCCTAACATCGCGCAAAGCCACATCGTAACTCCGCGTCACACCGGTTACCATACCATCGGCCAAACCATGATGCAGCATTAAGGCAGAGAAAACATTTCGGTCATTATTTACAAGACGCTGAGCATCACGGCGCAAGAAGCCTTTACGCTGCATGCGGGAATAAAGATGTTCTGTAAATTCTGCGTTGCGGTCAAAAAGGCGCGCATTCAGGATTGTAAAACTCTCTGGTTTTTCAACGCCCAGTAATTTCATATTATCATAAATCGGTTTTTCACGGCCAACTAAAATCGCTTTACCAAGACCGCGTTGCTGGAACGCTTGCGCAGCCCGAATAACGGCAGGTTCTTCGCCTTCAGCAAAAACAATTGTTTTTGGGTTTTCAACAACAGAGGACGAAATACCTTGCAGGATCGCCGCCGTTGGGTCCTGCCTTTGAGCCAGTGACTTTTTATAAGCCTCCATGTCTTCAATCGGCTTACGCGCGACGCCTGTATCCATGGCCGCTTGGGCGACATAAGGCGGAATTTCTGAGATAAGACGCGGGTCAAAAGGTGCAGGAATAATGTACTCTGCGCCATATTTTGGACGCTTACCATGATAGGCAGCCGCGACTTCTTCTGGTACATCCTGACGGGCCAAAGCCGCCAAAGCCTGCGCGCAAGCAAGCTTCATTTCTTCGTTCACATTACGCGCCCGCACATCAAGCGCACCGCGAAAAATATATGGGAAACCTAAAACATTATTGACTTGATTAGGGTAATCAGAGCGTCCTGTAGCAATAATTGCGTCACTGCGGACGTCTTTAATTTCTTCGGGTGTAATTTCTGGGTCGGGGTTAGCCATCGCAAAAATTATTGGATTTTTTGCCATGGATTTAATCATGTCTTTCGTTACGATACCTGCAACAGATAAGCCCAAGAAAACATCCGCGCCTTTCATGGCTTCAGATAAAGTCCGAAGCTCAGTTTTAACAGCGTGAGGGGCTTTCCATTGGTCCATATATTCTTGGCGGCCTTCATAAACAACACCGCGACTATCGAGAACAATCGCATTTTCTTTTTTCACGCCAAGGCTCTTGATTAAGCCCAAAACCGAAAGGCCCGCGGCCCCAGCGCCAGAAAGAACAACTTTCATGTTCTCAAATTTACGGCCCGTCAAATGCGCCGCATTGATAAGGCCTGCGGTCGCAATAATCGCCGTCCCATGTTGATCATCATGAAAGACCGGAATATCGAGCAGGTCACGCAGTTCTTGCTCGATAATAAAACACTCAGGTGAGCCAATATCTTCGAGATTAATCCCGCCAAAGGTATTCCCGAAACGCTTAACGCATTCGATAAATGCTTGCGCGTCTTCCTCTTCAACTTCGATGTCGAAACTATCAATATCTGCGAAACGTTTAAAGAGAACTGATTTCCCTTCCATTACAGGTTTAGACGCCATAGCGCCAAGATTACCGAGACCTAAAATGGCAGTACCATTTGAAATAACAGCGACCATATTCCCTTTAGATGTATAGTCATAAACAAGGTCAGGGTCTTTTGCGATGGCCTCTACGGGAACAGCCACACCTGGCGAATAAGCCAGCGATAAATCACGTTGCGTTGCCATAGGTTTTGTCGGCAAAAGAGCTAGTTTACCCGGCGTCGGCCTTGAATGAAAATCCAAAGCCTGTTGGTCTGTTATATAAGTCTTCTTGGGCGGTCTAGCTTCCAATTTAGGCATAATTCACTCGATATTTTACGCTGCTGATTTTAATTCAATCGGAATGTGGTTTAACCTCTAAAATAAGACGGGGATAGCTAAAACATAATCTAATCTCACGCTAAAAAACTATTAACGCCTAAACCCGTTCACATTTAACGCCCAAAAAAAAGGCGCTACGCCTTAGCAGAGTCTAAAAAATAGGCAAATTTAAACCCAAATATAACTGTCTTTAAAGAGTTAAGCCTCGCCTCTCGACTCTTGGCCCTATGTCAAACATTTAACCTATAAGATTATAAGTGCAGGAGAGACCCATGAAAAAGATAGAAGCTATTATCAAACCGTTTAAACTCGACGAAGTAAAAGAAGCCCTGCAAGGCGTTGGCTTACAAGGAATGACGGTAATCGAAGCCAAAGGTTTCGGACGTCAAAAAGGGCACACAGAGCTCTACCGCGGCGCGGAATATGTTGTTGATTTCTTGCCTAAACTTAAACTTGAATTAGTTGTTGCAGACGACCAAGTTGAAGGCGCATTAGAAGCCATTCAAACAGCGGCTAAAACAGGTAAAATAGGCGACGGTAAAATCTTCGTTTCAGACGTATCACAAGCCATTCGTATTCGGACCGGAGAGTCCGGCGACGCCGCGCTATAAACTCATAACTATTAAAAAAAGCACAGGGAAAGGACAGTCATGTCAGAAAAACTACTCAAAAAAATTAAAGATGAGAATATTAAATTCGTCGATCTTCGTTTCACCGATACAAAAGGCAAAATGCAGCACGTTACCTTTCATTCAGATTTGGTTGACGAAGACCTCTTCAAAGACGGAACAATGTTTGACGGCTCTTCAATCGAAGGCTGGAAAGACATTAACGAGTCAGACATGGTTCTGCTTCCAGATGCCTCAACAGCTAAAATGGACCCGTTCTATCAGCAAGACACGCTTGCAGTATTTTGTGATATTCTAGAACCTGATACGGGCGAGACTTATAATCGCGACCCGCGCGGCACAGCCAAAGCGGCTGAAGCTTACATGCGTTCTGCCAAAGTTGGTGACGAGGTCTTCTTTGGCCCAGAAGCTGAATTTTTTGTCTTTGACGATGTTCGTTGGGACACAAGCACACATAAAACAGGCTATGAAATCGATAGTACAGAACTCCCGCAAAACACGGGTACAATGTATCAAGGTGGTAATATGGGTCATCGCCCAGGGCCAAAGGGCGGTTACTTCCCTGTCCCGCCAATCGATAGCCTACAAGACATGCGTTCTGAGATGCTCTCGGTTATGGAAGAGCTTGGTCTTGAACCTGAAAAGCACCATCATGAAGTTGCTCCAGCCCAGCACGAGCTTGGCATGAAGTTCAACACCCTTCTTACGATGGGTGATAACATGCAGCTTTATAAATATATCGTGCATAACGTTGCACATGCTTACGGCAAAACAGCGACATTCATGCCAAAGCCTATGTGGAATGATAACGGCACAGGTATGCATGTTCACATGTCTATTTGGAAAGACGGCAAGCCAACATTTGCGGGTAATGAATATGCAGGTCTATCTAAGAACTGCCTTTATTACATCGGCGGTATCATCAAACATGCGAAAGCCCTTAATGCTCTGACTAACCCATCAACAAACAGCTATAAGCGTTTGGTCCCGGGTTTCGAAGCGCCAGTTATGCTCGCTTACTCATCACGTAATCGCTCTGCGTCTGTACGTATCCCTTGGACAGCGTCTAAAAATGGTAAGCGCCTTGAAGTGCGTTTCCCTGATCCAGCGGCAAACCCGTATCTTTGCTACTCAGCTTTGCTTATGGCTGGCCTTGACGGTATTAAGAATAAAATCGATCCTGGCGACGCTATGGATATCGACCTTTATGACCTGTCTCCTGCAGAAGCGAATAAAATCCCACAAGTTTGTGGCTCCCTTCGCGAAGCTCTGGGCGCACTCGATAGTGACCGCGACTTCCTTAAAGCAGGCGGCGTCTTTGATGATGACCAAATTGACGCTTACATCGACTTAAAAATGGAAGAAGTGCACCGCGTTGCGATGCATCCCAACCCAGTTGAGTTTGATCTATATTACAAGTGCTAAGCACTTCATTATAAGCAAAGAAAAGCCGCCTCGTGCAATGCATGAGGCGGCTTTTTTATGTTCTAAAGAATAAGTTTAGTTTAGCGCTTCGAAATTAGGCGCCTACCACTTACCTTCATTTTCCATGCTTGCCCAAGGGGCTTGCGGTGCTAAGGGGTCTCCGCTTTGTAGCAGTTCAATACTGATATTATCAGGACTACGGACAAACGCCATATAGCCATCGCGCGGCGGCCGGTTAATAGTCACACCTATATTTTGAAGACGTTCACACGCCGCATAAACATCATCAACACTGTAAGCCATATGACCAAAGTTACGGCCTTCGCCATAGTCTTCTGATTTCCCATTTTCATCAGGCCAATTATAAGTCAGCTCAATCATAGGCAGCCCCGCAGGGAGCGGACGTTCATCGCCTTTAAGGCCAGAACGCTTGAGATCGTTCGGCGTTCCCAAAAACACAAGGGTAAAACGGCCCTTCTCATTGTCAACACGTCTGAACTCCGTCAGGCCAAGACCCTCGCAGTAAAACTTAAGACTGGCGTCAAGATCCGTAACCCTCACCATGGTATGTAAAAAATCCATTAGTCTTCTTCCATTTCTTTAATCATCTCATCTCGAAACGTGACAGGCGCAAAACGATGATAACGGCGCGCAGCTCTTGAAGCAATAAAAACCCAGAACCCAATAATCGAAAAGAAAATAATGAACTGCCAAACAAGAAACCCTGGCTCAATATTTCGGGGACGTCCAGAGAGCTGCCAAATTTTCTCTAATATAAATCCAAGCAAAGCCATAGCTGGGCCCGTCAAAATTATAATAGCCGCAATCGCGCCCGCAACATAAGCAGACCCGCGTGGATTGTGAAACCGTTTGTAAGCCCGAATGTATCCATCTTTAGAAAGACGGGTATCAATCATGCCTTCAGGTTGTTTATACTTATAATCAGCTTCGGCATCTCTCGCGACATTTCTGTAACCCAAAAAAGCGCGAAGAGCATATACCAAGCCGATAACCGCAAATATAGCGATAGCCCACCAAAAAGAGATTCCTTCAAAACTTTGCATGGTGTGACTTAATAACAGCTAACCTGCAATGCAAGCCTGACTTTAAAACAATGCCAACTTGATGCTCAATCCTTTACCATATATGCTCCGTATACAGACATTGTCTTATTTACGGATTTATTCATGACCTCACCTAAAATCGGTTTCATTTGCGGTTCGCTCCGTGCCGAATCAACGAATAAGGTCTTAGAAAAAGACCTCATAAAACGCTTCGAAAAAGACGGCGCTGAAACCTCTTCTATTGATTTGGCCTCCTATGATCTCCCGCTTTATCATGGCGACCTGCCGACACCTGATGGCGTACAAAAACTTATCCAAGACATGAAATCATACGACGGCATTGTTGTTGTAACGCCAGAATATAATGGCGGCCTTCCGCCTGTATTAAAGAACGCGATTGATTGGACCAGCACAGTTGAAACTGGACATATCAAAGGTCCTGTTTTCGGCATTGCGGCCTGCACACCAGGCCCTTTAAGCGGCATCATGGTTATGCGCCAAGTTCAATACATCCTCACCCGGTTGGGCGGAGAAGTTATTCCTCTCCAAGCAGGCTGCGGAAATTCTTCATCTGCATTTGACGATAATGGCAACCTAATTGCTCAGCCTGCGGTAACGCTCGCCGAGGGTATGAAAGACGCCTTGCTTGAACGTGTCGCGCGCAAATCATAACACCAAATATCATGGCGAAAGAAAAGCTATATAAAGACCTCCCACGTCCGAAGCTTAACCGCGCGCAAATTAGCTCTATCTACCGCCACCTACAAACCCTTGACCCTGCGCCGCGCACCGAGCTTCACTATAGTAATCCTTACACGCTTGTGGTCGCAGTTGCTCTCTCAGCGCAATCCACCGATGTCGGCGTCAATAAAGCCACTAAGGCGCTTTTCGCTAAAGCCGACACGCCCGAAAAAATGGTCGCGCTTGGTGAAGACACCGTCCGCGACCATATCAAAACCATTGGGCTTTATAAAAATAAGGCCGCCAATGTTATCAAGCTCTCGCAAATGCTTATCGACGACTTTGGCTCTATTGTCCCCGAAGACCGTGACGCGCTCATCAAGCTGCCGGGCGTAGGACGCAAGACCGCAAATGTTGTCATGAATGAAGCCTTTGGTCATCCAACCATGGCCGTTGATACCCATATTTTTCGCGTCTCTAACCGCACGGGCATGGCGCCCGGTAAAGATGTCTATGAAGTTGAACTGAATTTATTGCGCGTGACGGAAGACGAATTTCTTCTTCACGCCCATCACTGGCTTATCTTGCATGGACGTTATACTTGCGTCGCCCGCAAACCCAAATGCTATAATTGCGCGATTAAGGACATTTGTAAGTATAGGCCTAAGACGCTTAGACCTGAAGACTAGATATATTTAAGGGTTAAATTCGTTCAATACAGAACGCTCAACAACTGCGTCATATAAAAGTGAGGCACGTATGCCTCACTAAATGACTAGTCATATTCACCTCAGTGAAACCTTAACTCAATTCGAGGCGGTAGCCACCAGGCTCTGTGACCAATAGCGACGCGACGCCTTTCTCTGGTTCAATTTTTTGGCGCAGTCTATAAACATGCGTCTCGAGCGTATGTGTCGTCACTCCTGAATTATAGCCCCAAACTTCGTGAAGTAATTCTTCGCGGCTCACGGGCTTACCGCCTGCACGGTAGAGATACTTTAAAATATTCGTCTCTTTTTCAGTCAGCCGAATATCCCTCGGAGGTGTTTCACCTTCAATGGTTGGTGGCATCAGTTTTTTAAATGCAGGTGCAAATTCATAAGGTCCCACTTGAAAGACAGCATCTTCGCTTTGCTCAAAGCTACGCAAATGCGCGCGAAGACGGGCAAGCAAAACAGCAAACTTAAACGGCTTGGTGACATAATCATTCGCGCCAGAATTTAAGCCTAAAATTTCATTCATATCGCCATCATTACCGGTCAGCATAACAACAGGGGCGGCAACACCCGCAGTCCGCATTAACTGGCACGCTTCTGTTCCAAGCATGTCGGGCAAATCAACATCAAGAATGATGAGATCAAACGTCCCATTCTGCGTAGCTTTAATGCCTTCAGTCGCCGTACCAACATCGGTCACATCAAACTCTTTATATAGGGCAAATTGCTCTACAAGTTCTTCCCGTAAGGGCTCATCATCATCAACAATTAGAAGGCGTTTTTTTACAGCCATAATTTTTACTCTCTATTAATCATGCGCTCTTTAGGTTAATTCCACACATAAGCCTAATCCCAGAAGGCTGACAAACCATCACGTAAATGAGAGCGGTAAGTGAGCCTAAATATAAATACAATGTATCAAACCTTAGAGTTCAAGTCTACGGCTTACACCTGCCGTATCGGTCGAAAAGGTACAGTAGATTTTGAAAAAGGACGCGAAGGTGATGAGAAAACACCTCTAGGACAATACTACATGCGGTTTGGGTTTTACAGGGCGGACCGCATTTCCCGGCCTAACAGCCCTTTGACATTTAGGGCATTACGCGAAAATGATGGTTGGTGCGACGCCCCAGATGATCCCGCCTATAACCGCCTTATTCGGCTTCCCTCATCTGTCAGTCACGAACGTCTCTGGCGTGAAGATCACATTTATGACCTCATTATCGTTATGTCACACAATGACGCTCCGCCCGTTAAAGGCTTAGGGAGCGCTGTTTTCCTACATGTTACACAAGCCGATGAGCGCAAGACACTTGGCTGCGTCGCATTTGATCCCGAGGCATGGGTAAAGCTTTTGCCATATTTTTATTGCGGCATGCCTATTCATATTAAATAATATCTAGCGGCACAAAGCTCTAACATTGACATTTATATAAAATATTTCAAAAAAGAATAGAATTGACTCAATTAATACAAATGATATTCAAATTCGTATGAGCAATTGGTCAGATTATCCAGTTTTGTTAGCCGTAGCTGAAACAGGTAGCCTTACGGCAGCTGGACGTAAGTTAGGCATGAGCCAACCCACTGTCGGACGGCGTATTCGCGCGCTGGAGGACCATTTCGGGACGGCCTTGTTAAAAAAAGAAGACGGCGCTTTAATCCCCACCAGTTTTGGGTCATCTATGCTAGATCATATCAGGCGTATGCAGGATGAAGCCTCCGCAATTGACCGCTCTTCTGCGACACTAGAAAATTCGCTGGCCGGCGTTGTACGTCTCTCCGCGACAGAAGGCATTGGTACATCGTGGCTCCCCGCTATTTTGCAAGTCTTTCGCAGTAGCCATCCAGACATTTTAATTGACCTGAAAATCGGATTTCAAAATGCAAACCTTGCTCAGCGCGAAGCCGATATCGCTATTCGCTGGATGAGCCCCGGAGATCAAAACAGTCTCATCGGGCGCAAAGTTGCGACTGCAACCTTTGGTCTTTTTGCCTCCGAAGGTTATCTCCAAGAAAAAGGCGTTCCGCAATCACTAGAAGACTTATCGCAACACGATGGTATTATGGCCACCATCATGGATGATAAACAGCTATGGATTATGGATAAAAATCGACAACCACATCATCTTCCTGGTCGCGTTACATTTAAAACAAATTCAATATGGGCTTTTGATGAAGCTATAACAAATGGTTACGGCATTGGGACCCTTCCCATTTTTAGTGAGAGTGTTCTCGGGCTCAATAAAGTGAAGCGTGTCCTGCCTAATGTGTCGCAACAAGAAGATATTTTTGTTGTCGCGCATGAAGATTTACGGCGCTCTGCCCGCATTCGGGCGGTATTCGATTTTCTTGTTGATGCCTTCACGCAGGATGCCTCATTTTTCTTAAATGGAGGCGAATCCAATTTTTCAAACACAATGCTTGGCATGACTTGCGGCGGGGTTAATGCGAACAACCCGGGCCATGTACATGACCAGCGCTCCCGCACTGCTGATGCGGCTGAGTAAAGTCTTTACCTAATATCTCTGCGATATCTTCTGGTGCCAACACGAGACCCGAAGGCCCGGGATTTAAGATCGCATGATGCCCCATTAAAGACGGAAAGAAGCTCACACCGCTCACGCGTGCAAAGCGCGTGCCCGATGAACAAAACGCGCGCAAACGCGCTTCAGATGAAAATAACATCGCATGGGCCTGCTCATTAATTTGAACAGCCATCAAAGAGACGCCGCCTGCTTGCGCTTGTTCTTCGGCGCTTTCCTCAACGGGTAAGAAAAAGTCACTCGCCAGTAAGGCAACGCTAAAGGCCCGACGCGCGATTGGGTCATTCGCTAAGTCTTCTGGCTTTGTGCGGCTAAGGAGTAATTCAAAATCTGAGGATGTATTGGGCATAATTATCTTGAAGAAGATAATGCTCCGTCTGTCAACATATCACATGTTAGGACATAAAAAAAATACCCCCATAAAGGAGGCATAGTTAAAAGAGTAAGGAAGTGTAATGTCACTGTAATGTTTGTAACATATAACATCTTGTAAACTATAAGAGTTAAGTCATGGATAACTATGTCTTAAGACGCATTAAGACTTAATCTCATTTTAAAATGAGCCCACTTTCAAAAATCTATTAGAATATCCTATAAGTCTGGACATGCCGAGGTTTCGTAAGACTGGCACCCGATCAAACGAAAGGGTATTTAATTTACCATTAAAACACACGGCTTCTTTACCATTAAACCAAACCGCTTCTTCACCATTAAACAGTATAAGGTTTGAAACAATAAAAGCTTATCTTATGTTCACGGTGCCAATTAATAATGTCCTTACAATTCTCGCACTTACTGTGTTTGCAGATAAGCGCGTTTTTGCCGATGAGATAAATAGCTTCATAAATTCAGCTAGGAATTTAGAGAGTTTAACCGATAAGGATCAGAGTATTTCTCCTCCCAAATTGCTCGCTTGGTTTGAAGTCAACCGCGACGAATTAAAAGCGCGCATGCAACATGGTAAATCCTTTGAGATGTGGCTAAATAACCTTCTTGATGCTCTATCAGATCACCCCGATCGTCATGCAATACTCAACAGAATGATCAAGATATCAAAAGCGGATGGTGAAGTTCATGTCAGTGAAAAAGCTCTTTTGGCTCTAACCGCAAGGCGTTGGAGAATAAAGCTGGCAGCGTAAATTCTTTTATAAACAGATTTTTTGTCCACGTTTTGCGACGTTAAATCCGTTTTTTTCAACATTTTTGTACTGATCGGAATTCATGTCTCTAAGCGGGTTGGTGTGATTGATATGAATAAAATGAACATTACGCGCGTGATTTTTTAAACGCGTCATAGAGTCGGTCACGCGCGGATGTGGAATTTTCGTCATATCCCGTCCGGGCAATTCATTGTTATCATAAAACGTCGCATCAATAAAAGCAGCGTCGACAGATCTCACAACGTCAACAATATCCATATTATGCTCGACCTTCCACCTGTCCCAATCATCAATGTCAGGCAGAAACAAAACTTTCTTATTTGGCCCCGCAATAACAAAGCCAACAGTTTCAGAATACTCGTCCCGGTGCGGCACCATATGAGGCGTAACACTTAGGGTATCACTGAGAGGGAAAATTTGCTTATCAGCAAGGCCAGATTCTAAGTTAATATTGTTAAGCGTGAGCAATTGCTCCCAAGGCCCATTTGTTTTCAAATATTCTGCGAAGCGCGGCATCACAACGACGCTCACGCCCTGCGTGCCCGCGGACTCTCTGCCTAAAAACATAAGCCCCGCATAATGTCCAATATGGGCGTGTGTCATAAATATTTTGGACAGGCCGAGGTTAGATTTATTAGTCAGTTTATCCGAGAGCGGAAAAGCCTCATCAAGTATAACTAGTTGCTCACGAATATCGGGGGTAGCTTCGAAAAGATAACGCTTACCACTACGGTGGTCAATCAAGGCTGCTGAGGCCGCAAGGCGGCGTTCTTTTGGGTTATGCCATGCCTTATCATCAGAATTACCAATTTGCGGCGTCCCCGCGTCCTGAGACGTCCCAAGTATAATGAACTCAACCGGGCAGTTGGCAAGATGGGTAGGCGCAGAGCTTGTTTGAGAAGAACAAGCTGCAGCAGAGCAAAGCGCCATCATCATTAAATTGCGTTTCATAATTTAGACCGTAAATTTACAGCAAATCCACAATATATAAGAAACTCATCAAGTACAGTGTCTGGGAATTCGTGTGTTTCGTTATCGACAGAAAAGTAATATTTAAAATCGTTCCAATGATAATTGTCTTTGAGCGTAAGTATTCTGTGCCCCTTTACATCTACAAGCTCATAATACGGATTTAAAAATCCGCGTTTCCTGAGAAGAAACGTATCATTTTCCGAACCATCTACGCGTACCAAACTAATGATGACACAGCTAAACCAGCTAAAAGTTAGGTAACCACATTTCTCTTCATTTTTAAAAACATCAAATTCTCGCTTGCGAAAATTTTTAGATTTAATTTCAATGTATTGATCATGACAGGACGCATACGCATCACTAAATGTTTTATTTCTATATTTGAGTTGAAACTGCTCAACATCATCGCGAAATAACCCAAGGTCACCTCGCGCAGATACAGTTTCTAGCCTCAAGCTCACTAAGCTGGCACGACCTGTAATGTCGTGCCTTTAACCGATACCACACGTAGCTCTTGACCTTCTTTAGCTGTGCCTTCATCTATCGACGCACGCCATTGCGTATCCCCAACTTGAACACGGCCTGTGCCGGTTTCGAAGTCTGCAATGGCCTTGACGCGCATGCCGACCATAGACCGCGCGCGGTCGTTTAGATCGGACGGCTCGCCGCCCTGTAGTCTAGGACGAACAAATTTATGACCCGCAACCAAAAGGACAGCGGAGAGGATGAAGAAAAGAAAGAATTGCATTTCCCATCCCAGCGGCAGAACGAAGACAATAAAGCCAACGATTAAAGCCGCAACAGCGGGCCACAAGATATACGTGGTTCCTGTGACGACTTCGAGAATAAGCAAGAGCACGCCAATAACCAACCACTTGGTACCAGACATGCTTTCAAGCATTTGAACGAGAATATTTACATCATTATCCATATCTCGACCCTACTTCGTTTTCTTCTTACCCGCATCGAGTAAGCCGCTGATACCGCCTACCGTGGCCGCAAGTCCTGAGAGCTCCGCGGGCACGATAATCGTTTTTTGGTTTGGTGATTTTGCAAGTTCGCCAAACGCTTTGACGTAATCCTGCGCGATAAAGTAATTCACCGCATTCACGTCGCCTTTAGCAATCGCTGCGCTAACCATTGCCGTCGCGCGGGCTTCGGCTTCGGCTTCACGTTCGCGTCCTTCAGCGTCGAGAAAGGCTGCATCCTTGCGGCCTTCAGCTTCGCGGATAGCGGATTCTTTTTCGCCTTCAGCTTTGAGGATTTGGCTTTGCTTGTGGCCTTCTGCCATCAAGATATCAGCCCGCTTTTCACGTTCGGCTTTCATCTGTTTATTCATCGCTTGTGTAATGTCAGCTGGCGGGGATAGATCTTTAATCTCAATCCGCGTCACTTTCGTGCCCCACCCGTCTGTCGCGAGATCAATGACAGCCAAGAGCTTGGCGTTAATCGCGTCACGTTTTGAAAGCGTTTCATCAAGGTCCATAGACCCGACAACTGTTCGAACATTGGTCAGACATAAGTTCTTAATCGCGTTATCGAGATTATTGACTTCATAGGCCGCCATGCGCGCATCAATAACTTGGATAAAGACAACAGCATCAGCCGTGACCATAGCATTATCTTTGGTAATCACATCCTGTGACGGGATATCAATCACACGCTCACGCATGTTCATTTTATAACCAACATTCTCAACAAAGGGGACAATAAAGGACAAACCAGGTTTAAGCGTTTTGGTATATCTCCCAAACTGCTCAACCGTAAATTCCATCCCTTGGGGGACAGCTTTAACGGCCTTCATAATGACGACTACCGCCAATACGATGAGTATAATAACTAAATAACTTCCAGTTTCCATGTGTCTTCCCCTTTATTGAGTATGTTTTATATTTTTAAATTTCTGGTGTTAGAGATTCTCCAACACATAGTCTGCTGATGAAACTTTAAATTCTCCGCCTTGCTCGACGAATATGTTTTCAACGACTCCGTCATTGACAACCATTGCGTAACGTTGTGAGCGGCCGCCCATACCAAACCCTTTAGCATCGAGTTCAAGGCCAACTGATTTCGCAAAATCGCCATTACCGTCAGCGAGCATAACCATCTCACCGTCAACGCCTTGGTCTTTGCCCCAAGCATTCATAACGAACACATCATTGACTGATGTACAGGCAATTGAATCAACGCCTTTATCTTTAAAAGCTTGGGCTTGTTCTTTGAAGCCTGGCAAATGTTTGGCTGAACATGTCGGTGTGAACGCGCCGGGTACAGCAAATAAAGCGATGCGTTTTCCTGAGAAAAGCTGGTCAGTTGTCATAGGTTCAGGACCATCTGCGCCCATTGTCATGAATGTCGCTGTTGGGACATTATCCCCTTTTTGAATAGCCATATTTCTCTCCATAGTGGTATTTCATTTACTTATATATGGTATGACTGTGATACCTTTTCAAGACTATTCAGAATGGATTCGCCGCTCTACGGTCAAATTATTATGACAGACAGTTCAACGATAAATCTTACAGGACAGCTAATTATAGCCACGCCAGAGATGGGAGATCCTCGTTTCAACCGCGCTGTAATTTATATTTGTTCCCATGATAAGGACGGGGCCATGGGCATCATGATCAATAAAGGCCGCGGCGGAAGAATGTTGTCAGACATGCTTATTAACATTGGAATTGAAGGCGATGTGCGCGTTGCAGACAGTCCTGTCTTGCTGGGCGGACCAGTAGATATAGACCGAGGCTTTGTTCTGCATTCAGCGGATTACTTTAAATCCGAGACCAGCCTCAAACTCACAGATACGCTTAATCTAACATCAACTAAAGATATCTTAGAGGCTCTTGTAAAAGAGAGCGCGCCCGAAAAGGCGGTCTTAGCCGTAGGGTATTCAGGCTGGAGCGCAGGTCAGCTCGAGCAAGAGTTTCAACTTAATGCTTGGATTGCTGCCGACGGAAACGAAGCTTTGATTTTTGATACCCAGCTTGATGAAATTTGGGCAAAGGCCCTTGGCAGCCTGGGCATCAGACCTGAAATGTTGTCTATGACAGGCGGGTCAGCTTAATATTTTAGTCCTTTGAAAGCTTGGCATAAATATCATGATCTTGCCATTTTCCATTGATTTTAAGATAATCACGTGCCGTGCCTTCTCGCGTGAACCCTACGTTTTCCAGGACTTTTATAGAGGCTAAGTTATCGGATTGAACAGCAGCTTCAACGCGGTGTAGCCCTAGTGTTTCAAAACAAAATTTACAGGCAGCTGTGACAGAGGCCCGCGCAAAACCTTGGCGACCATAATGTTCACCTACCCAATAGCCAAGCTTAGCTGATTGTGCGACGCCGCGCTCTATATGCGTGATATTACAGGCCCCAATAATACGGTCATCAGAGGCTCTAAAGATATGGAAGGGGTAAGCTTCACCATTACCCACCATTTTTTTAAACCGCGCGATGCGGTTACGGTAGGACAAGCGTGATAAATGCTTGGCATTCCACTCAGGCTCCCACGGGGTAAGAAAATTTCTATTCTCTTGCCTCAAGACAACCCAATCGTCAAAATCCGCCCAGCGCGGATGGCGCAGAAAGACAGAGCAGCTTACGCCGATACCCGACAAAACAGTATTTACATTTGGTTTTCTGACCACGTGAGGCGCCCGCTTCGGTAATGCAGTAATGCATATATAATGAATAAAATAAGGGCAAAGCTGTACCACGTCAGCATATAATCTAAATGATTATTTCGAATTTCAGGACGTTTAATTGGTAATAAATTCGCGTCGGTCTCGTCTTCGCTTATATCAAGATAAATATCGGTCTTGATTTGGCCGCCATTATCCCAATCGTCTGTTTGATTGAATTTAAAATAACGGTTAGTCTCTGGGCTAGCCTCTGATTTCACCCAGCTTTCAATACGCCCCATAGGATGATCTTTACGGACATACCCTGCAATTTTAGCTTCACCCTCTGGTAGGTAAGAGAGCTCATAGGTTTCTTTTTTATCATCACGCACAACACCAAAACCGCCGTAGAGATGCCTCTCACCTTGACTTAACTTAGCAAATGCCCGCCAGTAAATGCCGTCTTGTCTTGGTTTATAAACAAGAAAAGGGCGCGCCTTGCTGTCCACATTCACGGTTAGACTTATACGGCGAAAGTCAACCGGATCGCCAGCTTTGATGGATTGCTCTATATCAGCGAGGGACGTCAGCGGCGCAGCCGTAACAGCGGCTTCAACCTCCGTCAGTAAAGCTGTCTTCCATTGCAGGCGTTTAAACTGCCACGTCCCAAGAGATATTAATATCGCCACACAAATGAGCGTAACGATAGTAAGCCCAGGCATCGGTTTGAAATGCAGTTTCATCTACTGCTGAATATCCTTTGATTTAATCTCAAGCGCGTCATGTTTCCATTGTAGGTTAAACATAACGCCGCGCAACACGCGCAGTAAAATTAAGCAAACAATAATAATGATTGGGATCCAAATAAGGAGCGTAAGCCACATCGGCGCATTGAGGATCATCGAGAACCCAAGGGCCAGCGGGACAATGAATATCCCGACAATAAAGATAACGAATACGGTTGGCCCGTCGCCAGCATCCTCTTTAGAGAAATCAGCGTGGCAAGCTTCGCAGCGGTCTGCGAATTCAAGAAAACCTTTAAAGAGAGTTCCTTCCCCGCAAACTGGACATCGACCTTTGAGGCCAGTTTGAACGGGAGGAAGTTTACTTGCCACTTAGATTATATCTCGGGCTGGGGCCGCCCTAGTGGGCGACGCCGCCTGTTGCAAAGACGATGTAAACAAAGGCAAAGAGGAAGAGCCAAACAACATCGACGAAATGCCAATACCAAGCCGCTGCTTCAAATCCGAAATGTTTCTCGGGCTTAAAGCCGCCCTTCATAAGACGTGCATAACATACAAAGAGGAAGATCGTTCCGATTAAAACGTGCAAGCCATGAAAGCCCGTCGCCATAAAGAAGGCAGAGCCATAAGCATCATTGCCAATCCAAGCTTCGTGTCCAGCTTCACGCATGTGGAAAAGCTCTGCATATTCTATCAACTGAAAGCCTGTAAATAAAATACCAAGCGCGATCGTGAGGAATAGCCCCCATTTAGCCCCCTTACGGTCATCATGCATCAAAGCGTGATGAGCCCAAGTGACTGTTGTGCCAGAGAGTAAAAGAATAAGTGTATTGATGAGCGGTAAGTGCCACGCATCCACTGATGTGACTCCCGGCGCCATTGAATCAGCATAACCCGCAGCGTTCTCTAAGATATCTGGATTCCAAGTCGCGCGGACTTTGTGGAAGAGGCTAAGCTCGAAGAACATCCAGAACCAGCCAACGAAGAACATCGCTTCTTGCATAATAAACATGATCATGCCGTAGCGCAGACCAATATCAACAACAGGTGTGTGATCGCCAGCTTCGGACTCGCGGGCCACATCGCGCCACCAGCCATACATAACATATGCAGCAAATAAAGAGCCTAAGAGAAGGAAGAACCACCCCCCATTAACAGAACCATCGCCTGTCATCGTTGATTTTAAGCTATCAAGGCCACTGGCGAAGAAAAACTCCATCATTGGGCTTTCACCCGTGCGGTCTACAAGACCTGCAAAGAATGAAACCATTCCGACGCCCCAGATAAGGCAAGCAACACCAGATAGAAACGGCCAAGGGCTTGGCGGTATCAAATGATAGTCATGTTCTACAGCGTGTCCTGCCATGGTATCCTCGTTTTGTTTAGACTCAGGCTTTGAGTGCTCGCTATAAACAAGCTCTCGCATTCCTGCAATTAATTTACAGCATCGCGGCGCAAGGTCGCATCTGCCTTTTTGATTTGTTTTGACTCTATAGGTGCCAAGGTTGGCGTTATAGATATCGTCGGGTTTTCAACTTCGAAAAAAGTATAAGATAACGTAATTTCCTTAACATCTTTCAACCGTTTTTCGTCATCGAGCTGAGGGTCGACAAAAAAGAGCACAGGCATAGACATTTCTTGGCCTGGCTGAATAAGTTGCTCAGTAAAGCAAAAACATTCCGTTTTAATAAAATAAGGCGCTGACTTAATCGGCGTAACATTAAAAGTTGCCGAGCCCACGATAGGACGGTTAGAGCGGTTTTTGACCTTGTAATACGCTAATCCGCTTTGACCAAGCTGTACTGTCATTTTGCGCTGTTCGGGCACGAAGTCCCACGGCAAATCTTTGACATTTGAATCAAAGTTCACAGTGACTTTACGGTCTAATATTTCAGAGAGATTTTCTTCGGCGTAACGCGTCGTCCCGCCGTAACCCGTCACTTTACAAAAAGTATTATAAATCGTTTTTGCATTCATTGATAACGTCAGCATTGCCAAGACAATAGCCGTTAAAACCAAAAATGTTTTTTGATTAGACCCCACTTGGAATAACTCCGCGTGATATCATCGTAACAAAAACAAAAACCATGAACAGCGCCAAACTCACAGCAAGCGCAATATTACGTTTGCCGCGCGCTTTAAGCTCTTCGGGCGAGGGCTGATGAAAACTTTTGGGCTTATCGCGGTATTCGGCCATTAGATTAAACCTTTAAGGACAGTTTCAAGCGCCAAGACGCCAAAAATAGCAAAGAGATATATAATTGAAAACGCAAAGAGGTTTCTTGCTGCGCGGTCACCAGATTTCACAGCATAGAGCGAGGCTTCGTCGGCGCTATCCGCGATTTCGCCTGCGCGTGATTTCCAAACTTTAAAAGCAAGCGCAAGAAACGCAAGGTTTAGCGCAATAGAGAAGACAGCAAATATCGGTCCGCCAAGACCTGTAAATATTGGCGCAATCGCGATAACCGCCAAAAGCACTGAATATGCCATAATTTGATTACGTGTCGATTTCGGGCCTTTAACATTTGGCATCATGGGAATACCAACTTTTTCATAATCACCTGTTTTATAAAGCGCGAGCGCCCAGAAATGCGGCGGGGTCCAGATAAAGATAATCATAAAGAGCAGAACAGAGTTCAGTGTAATGTCGCCAGAAACTGCGGCCCAGCCAATCATCGGCGGAAACGCGCCTGCCGCGCCGCCAATCACAATGTTTTGCGGCGTGCTGCGTTTTAGCCACATCGTATAAATGACCAGATAAAAGAAAATTGTGAAAGCCAGTAAAGCTGCGGCCACAAGATTAGAGGCAATATAGAGCATCCAAACCGAGGCTACGCTAATAATTGTGCCAAAGCTTAGCGCCGCGCTTGGCGCCATTTTACCTTGAGGGATAGGGCGTTTTTTCGTTCTCGACATTTGCGCGTCAATATCGGCGTCATACCACATATTCAGAGCGCCAGAGGCGCCAGCGCC
>JALZWM010000128.1 GCA_023300105.1 Hellea sp. | reverse complement strand
CGACAGCGAAGTCGGTTCAGGACGCGCCAAGGGGGCGCATTTGATTAGGCCTGCGGGAAGTGGAGATACGGCTCTGTGATGAGCTGTCTTCCATAAATTCTCGAAAACGGGCATTATTTTAGAGGCTTAGTTTGGGCGAATTTAAGCCGCTCGCTAATGCCTGATTTTAGCCACAAATGAGTCTTTAAAGAATATTGGTTTGGCTGATGAATTGACACTATATTCGAAGTCCAATAGCGCCAACAACACTTTCTATTACATTAACATCAGTGACATAGGGTTCCAGAAGCACCAATTGATAATAGAGCGAATATTCCGCGGCAAATTTAGGGTAGGCTGTATTAAGTGCTTTTACGGCTTCAAAACTGCTACCGATAACTCGTCCCGCGTGGGAACGAACAATTTAGGAATTAATCCTAACGCGACGGGACGAATTGATTTGTTTATTGAATTACCACCTTGTACCGCTAGTTGCGGTGCAAAACTAATTCCTAGGGCTGGAGAGTAGTAAATGGAGCCACGTTTAACATTTGATGAGCTAAGAGATTGGGTTTGTCGGTGTTATTTTCGGTTATGTACATATAGATTAAAACCCGAAGTAACATTCTATAAGAAAAAAATACTCATATTCCACAATATTGCAGCAAATGATGAGGGAGTATTTGAGCGTCCGATTGAACGAATAATGTACCAGACAGTCTTATTGATACTGGCTTCTGATTGCGAAACTAATGAGCTCGAAATATTCTGGAAACATATAGAACGTGAACTAGCAGATCATGATTTGAATACATTACTATCCGACATTCCCGAAGATGAGGCAAAAATATTTGTTTCTCATTTGAATACACTATTGGAAAATAAACCTGCAAATGCGTAATTATTTAGAGAGAGAGAGAGAGAGAGAGAGAGCAAAAGTTCCTAATTTGTGTGAGCATTAACCAATCAGGGAGCTAGCGAACAAGTGTGTTTGGCTCGCGCTGATTTTACCAAGCGCCATTCCATTGCCCCCTAACCCGAGCGTTGATAATCCGCCATGGCGGCGCCGCGCTCGCCTATGGGGCGGTCTGGGCCGCGTGTTGTATCAACGATTGTATGGCGTTCCATTTCGCCGTTTATCTCCGCGCCCATAATCACGGCAAAGGCCGTGAGCCATAGCCAGATGAGCAAAATAATGACGGCGGATAAGCTGCCGTAAGTCGCATTATAGGTGCTAAAGTGGGTCACAAAATATGAGAACCCTGCGGAAATCATAAGCCACGCAATCGTCGCAAATAAAACGCCCGGAAAGAGCCAGCGTAGTTTCGCAGGGCGGCGGCTGGGGCCATAGCGATATAAAATCATTGTCGTTGACGCGAATATCATAATCAAAAGGCCCCACGGGAGCCACTTGGTTAAGACGCCGCTGATGTCATCCAATTTCAAGAAACTTAGAACGGCTGGCAGGCCGACAAGGACAACCAAAGACGCCGAGATAAATATGGTCATAGACATCGTCAGAAGAAATGCCAAACCATAGAATTTAATAGGGTTGCGTTTCTCTTGCTCGTCATAGGCAATATTAAGCGCGCGCATCATCGCCCGAATACCCGCCCCCGCCGCCCATAACGCCAGCATCAAACTACAGATAATCTTCATCCCGAGACCCGACTTAGGCGCGCTGGCCACGCTTTGGACTTGGTTGTTAATCAGGGTCCAGACTTCATCTGGGAGCAAGCCTGCAACAAATTTTAAATGGCCCTGCGCGCTGGTCGGGTCCGCGAGGTAGCCATAAATAGACAGGCACCCCGTGATGAGCGGAAACAGTGCCAGCAGCGCAAAAAAGGCCACGCCCGCAGATATTATTGAGACGTTATCACGGCTAACTTCGCCGAAGGAACATTTCGTAATATGCAAAATGTCTTTGCGATTAAAGGCGAGCGGCGTCGCAGCCTCACATGTATAATCCATGCGTGAATTATTTCTTTTTTGGTGCTGGCTGGGGACGCGCGAAGACCAGTTCTGTCTCGGATGACAGCGCCTTGTCGTATTTATAGCCGCCAAGGTTAAAGTCCTTAAGCCCCTGCGCGCGGTCAACACGATTGGTCATAATCCAGCGCGCCATAAGCCCGCGTCCGAATTTTGTGTAATATTGCACGGGGCGTATCTTGCCCTCTTTTTCTTCGAGGAATTTCGCGCTCAGGATTGTCGCGCCTAAGGCTTTTTTATCGACGGCTTTGAAATATTCATTGGACGCAAGGTTCATAATGCTTTGGTCTTCATGCCCGCTTAAATCCGTCTTGAGTAAATCGCCAATGGCCGAGCCCCAAAATTCATAAAGCGATTTCCCGCGCGCGGTCGCGAGCTTTGTGCCCATCTCAAGCCGATAAGGCTGTATAGCGTCAAGCGGGCGAAGCACCCCGTAAAGCCCAGATAAAATACGCAAGTGATCTTGGGCATAGGCCAAATCATCATCGCTCATACTCTTGGCTTCCAGCCCCCAATAGACATCGCCGTCAAAAGCAAGCCCCGCAGATTTAGCGCTATTGCTTTGTCCTTGAAGGTTAAAGCTCTTGAAGCGCTCAGCGTTTAAGCTCGCCAAATTATCGCTAATATGCATGAGGCGTTTCAAGTCATCAGCTGATTGGGTCTTGGCCACTTTGGCCAGTTCGAGTGTGTCGTCAGTCAGGCGCGGACGCGTCGCCTCAAGCGCCGTTGCGGCGGGGTCGTAATTTAATTTTTTCGCAGGGGAGAGTAGTGTCAGCATCATCTTATCCTTTCCTCATAACATCAAGCCAAAGGATTCGGCTTTGTATGCGTGGGTTTGTGATAGGCTTAAGATAGGGCGGCGATAAACATTATCAAGTAAATTTTAGCGAAACTAAATATCTTCCGTTTCATCCACATTCATAAATGCGCTCGCGATTATGCCGGCTGGCATAGCCACCGCGCCAATACCGACAACAGCAACAAATGACGCCACGACCTTTCCCAT
>JALZWM010000127.1 GCA_023300105.1 Hellea sp. | reverse complement strand
TTCTTCCTTCGGGAAAGTTATGAGTGATCCATGTTGAAGATCATGCTGCACATTGTCGGATGGCAAAAGAAATAATAATAATAATATTAATCGTACGTCTTTGGTCTTTTAATTCGTCAACTATTCAGGTCTGATCGGTAAACATCTTTGTCCGAAAGTCAAGGGATTATGGCCTCCCTCCTTTATGTGTGGGTGGTGTGAGTGAAACAGAAGCGCTACACCTCGTCATAGATGGCAAAATAAAATAATACTTTTCGGATCCCCTACACGCACGTATATATGTATGCACGTACCAGGTTGCGTATCGCTTTTTTTTGTCAACGTAGGCGTGGGCGTGTCAGCGCGAAAAACCTTTTTTCATTGTGTGCACGACTGCTGGCTATACATTCACCTCAGAGGGCAAGGAGTCAATCTTGTTTCTGTAGAGATACAGCTCTCTCAGGCTCCGCAGTCCCCCGCACAGCTCCGGCCCGAAGCCGGCCACTTTATTGCCTCCCGCGTGTAGGAACTCCAGTTTGGAGCATCGGGACAGCTCCGAGGGCAGTGCCACCAAGGAATTGCCTCTCAGATCGAGAACCTAGGGACGGCCATTAATAGTAACTCAGAAGATATTGATGACCTTGAAGGCGGCCTCGCAGCTATTGCGGCTCTGCCCGATATGTATTTAAATCCACGGGAGAAATGGGCAGTGTCGGGCGGTTTTGGAACATATGGTAGTGAAGTAGGCTTTGGCGGGACTTTGGCGTTGCGCGGAAATGATAATTGGAGTTTTGGCGGCAGTGCGGGTGTCGGCGGCAATAATGTCACCACAAAAGTCCAAGTGCGTTACGGCGGCTTCTAGGCGGGGTTTTCCTTTAGAATTTTCTATTATTAAGACCGTAAGTATGTCTTAGGTTGTGATACCATCTAATGGAATCGTTTGATCCCAAAAGTATCAGAAAATATCAGGAAAACATATGACCCATATTAAAGCCTTTGCTGCAATGGAAACTGGCGGTGCCTTGGAGCCTTATGAATATGATCCAGGGCCTATAAAACATAGCGATGTTGAAATATCGGTCACGGCCTGCGGCTTATGTCATTCTGATTTATCCATGATTGATAATGATTGGCGTATGAGCCAGTACCCGCTTATCGCGGGGCATGAAGCCATTGGCGTGATTACCGAAATTGGCGCAGGCGTTACGCATCTTAAGGTCGGGCAGACTGTTGGCGTTGGCTGGAATTCGCAAAGCTGCATGCATTGTTCGCCGTGCCTATCAGGTCGTCAGCAACGCTGCCGCGAACTTGTCTTAACAATCGCAGGATATGGCGGGTTTGCTGATCGCATTCGGGTCCAAGATATATGGGCTGTACCTCTGCCCGAAGGCATGGATGAAAAGGCAGCAGGGCCGCTTTTTTGCGGCGGGATTACAGTCTTTGCGCCCTTCTTAGATTTTGATATTAAACCAACAGACCGGGTCGGCATTATTGGTATTGGCGGGTTGGGGCACTTGGCCGTTCAATTTGCGCGGGCTTGGGGGTGTGAGGTCACCGCCTTTACAACGTCAATGGATAAAGAAGCTGAACTCAAAGAGCTTGGCGCGCATAAGGTTGTGAATACGAAAGATGAAGATGCCTTGAAAGCGTTGCGGGGGTCTTTTGACTGCATCATTTCAACAGTCAATGTCAGCTTGCCGTGGGATAAGTATATGGCATCGCTTGCGCCAGAGGGGCGCTTGATCACGGTCGGCGCTGTTGATGTGCCAATGGCTATCCCTGCCTTTTCGATGATAGCAGGGCAAAAGTCGGTTGGCGGCTCAGATACGGGATCGCCTGATGTTGTCGCAAAGATGCTAGAGTTTTGTGTCCGACATGACATTAAGCCTATGGTGGATTATTTTCCGATGACGGAAATCAATGAGGCGATTAAATACCTGAAAGAGGGTAAAGCACGTTACCGTGTTGTTTTGACAAACTAACTTTTGGGTGACGCAAGCAATGAAAATAGCAGTTCACAAATTTTTACATCACTCCCGTTTAGGGAGCATGGTCGTTGTCGGTCTTGTTCTGGCCTCGCTTTTGGTGTTTGCGTTGGAAACGGAGTTTACGGCATCGGTGATGTTAAAGCGTGTGGGCTTTGGTATTGCGGGTATTTTTGCCGTTGAATATATTTTGCGGATATGGGTGGCAGACCTTACGCCTAAAGGGCGGCTTGGCTACATTAAGTCATTTGCAGGTATCATAGACCTCTTAGCCTTTATCCCCGCCCTTTTAATCGCGGGCGGCGGCGCGAGCGTTGTCTTGAGATCACTGCGCTTATTCAGACTGCTGCAAATTTTAAAAATTGGCGCTGTCTCGCGCGGCATCAATAGGATCCAACGCGCTATGCGGTCCTGTAATTCTGAATTAGCTGTCAGCTTGTTGATTTCTTTGGGCTTGATATTCTTCGGCGCCGTTTTGATTTATTTCATCGAAGGCCCGCATCAACCCGAAATATTTGGATCCATCCCGCGCGCATTATGGTGGTCCATGGCGACGCTCACGACTGTGGGTTACGGGGATGTCTATCCGATAACAGCGATGGGAAAGGTCGTGGCGTCATTTGTTGCTGTTGTCGGTATTGGCGCGGTGGCGATGCCAGCCGGCATAATCGCGAGCGCCTTCATGAATGTGGATGAGGATTCACACTAAGGATTTGGCGGGTAAAAAAGGACTAAAGAATTGAAAAATGTTGAGCTCATTTGTAGAGTTAAT
>JALZWM010000126.1 GCA_023300105.1 Hellea sp. | reverse complement strand
TTTAGCCCATAATGCGGCGGTTCCTGTCATTAACGGACTAACCGATTATAATCATCCCTGCCAGATTATGGCCGACCTTGAGACACTGGAAGAGCGCGGCGGCGATCTGTCAGATATGACACTGACATGGGTAGGTGATGGCAATAATGTCGCTGTGAGTTTCGTGAACGCGGCGGCCAAATTTGGCTATAAGCTTCGTATTTCCTGTCCTGAGGGCTACACTGTTCCGGGCCAATCCATTGAAGCTGCGCGCGGACAAGGCGCGAGCATTGAAACCATCACAGACCCGCTAGCGGCCAGTAAAGACACAGATGTCGTAATTGCTGACACCTTTGTCTCTATGGGCGATACGGACGCAGAAAAACGCCTTGCTGACCTTATGGGCCACCAAGCCAATGACGCCCTTATGAACGCAGCGGCGAAAGACGCAATATTCCTGCATTGCCTTCCCGCTCATCGCGGCGAAGAAGTTAGTGCCAGCGTCATAGACGGCCCGCAAAGCGCCGTCTTTGACGAAGCCGAAAACAGACTCCACGCACAAAAAGCCATCATCCGTTGGTGCTTTAATTACTAGTCCTTAGGCGTTATGGAGATCTCAACAGGCTTACCGTTCTCCTATTGCCGAGAGCACAACAAAGTCCGCACGTTTCCCAATTTCTAATTACCCCGGATGCTTTCATGAGGAACTATGGAGGTAGCGTTGACATGTCACAACACAAAACCTACAGCTCTTAGTCCATGCATTATATAAATAGCTTTCTTAGCCGCCTCATTTTCTCGCTCCCATTTTTGGTAACGGCGCTCATACCACAATCCGCATATGCAGCACAGGACCCTATAGAAGGCGGTATAGACGCCGCGATCAACAAAGCGGTTCAACCGCTTACGGATGCGCTCTCAAGCTTTATCTTTTATTCCGTTAAAATTGGAAACGCGGACCTGCCGCTTATTGTTGTTTGGCTTATCTTTGCCGCGTGTTTTTTCACAGTATATCTGGGCTTTATCAATATTCGTGGATTTAAACACGCCATTGATATCGTCACCGGAAAGTTTTCTGACCCAAAATCGCCAAAGCAAGACGGTGAGATTACTCATTTCCAAGCCCTCACCGCCGCTGTCTCTGGCACGGTGGGTATAGGCAATATCGGCGCCGTAGCGGTCACGGTTTCCCTCGGCGGCCCGGGCGCAATTTTCTGGGTTATCGTCGCAGGCTTTGTCGGTATGACAACGAAGTTTGTAGAATGCACATTGGGCGTAAAATACCGCGTTGTGAATCCAGACGGCACAGTCTCAGGCGGGCCGATGTATTACCTACGCGATGGGCTGAAAGCCAGAGGCATGAGCGGCCTTGGTAAATTTCTCGGCATGTTTTTCGCCGTAAGTATCGTGCTAGGCTGTCTTGGCATTGGTAATATGTTCCAATCTAACCAAGCCTATGTTCAACTCCTAGAGGTCACAGGCGGCTCAACTAGCCCGCTCCAAAACAAAGGCTGGCTTGTCGGCCTTGTCATGGCGATTATGGTTGCCGCTATTATCATCGGCGGGATTAAGTCCATTGCCCGTATTACCGCAAAACTCATCCCCTTTATGGTAGTAATATATTTAGTCGGCGCGCTCATCGTGCTTGGCATGAATGCCGCAGAACTGCCCCGCGCGTTCCGCGAAATTTTTGCAGGCGCGTTTTCAATGAAAGGCGCAACAGGCGGTATTCTTGGGATTATGATTATCGGCTTTCAGCGCGCAGCCTTTTCTAATGAAGCAGGCCTCGGCTCCGCCGCCATCGCCCATTCTGCGGTGAAAACAGATACCCCCCTCACCGAAGGCTTTGTCGCGCTACTCGAACCCTTTATTGATACTGTCATCATTTGTACGCTTACAGGCCTCGTCCTCGTAACATGCTTTCCAACAGAGACCTTAATGGGCGGGGGCCTCTCTGGAATTGAACTGACCTCAGCGGCGTTTGAATCCAAAATATCATGGTCTCCCGTACCGCTTTCCTTTGTCGCCTTTATGTTCGCGTTTTCGACGATGCTCGCTTGGGCCTATTACGGCATTAAAGGCTGGACCTATATTTTCGGCGAAGGCAAAGGCAAAGAGCTGATATTCAGTATCATCTTTTGTATCTTCATCGTTATTGGCGCCTCAGTCCAGCTCAGCGCTATCCTTGATTTCGCAGATGCGCTTATCTTTGTTATGGCTATCCCCAACCTCATAGGGCTCTATATTTTCGCGCCAGAGGTTAAACGGGACCTGGCCACATATTGGGAAAATCACAAGGGCCTAAAGTAGAACCTATATTTATTGAAATTTCTTATTCAAATAATATAGCGGCACACCTGCGAGAATAAGAATAAGCCCCCAAGCTAAGATTTTCACGCCAGACCCAATCATAGCAATAACGACATAGGCAACAGCAATCAATGCGATGAGCGCCCAGCCCTTAGACGATTTTCGAGATATACGAAATTCTGCAATGGCAGAGAGCGCGTAAGGTAACAATGTGCAAAGAGTCGACATTGATATCAAAAATGTGAAGGCCGCAATCAAGCCTTCTTGGTAGTTGAAAACCAAGAGAACTGTGGCAATCACACAGGATATAACCAATGACCAGACGGACGATCCACCTTTGTTTTTACGGGCTAATATCTTTGGCGCAAGTCCATCTATCGCGACGGCCATCGGCATTTGCCCGCCAAGAAAAATGTTTCCATTTAATGACCCTGCCGTTGAAATAAGAGCGCCAAAGGCGATAAGCCCTGCTCCTATAGGTCCAAGGCTTTTCGCCGCGTCCACAAATGGGGCTTCTGATGTCTTTAATATATCTACAGGAACGAGCATCATCACGGCTGCTGTTGCGGCAATGTAAATGAATGTCACTGTTAACGTGCCCGCCACGATTGCCCGCGGAATGGTCCTCTTCGGATCAACAACATCACCTGCGGCAACAGTACCAGCCTCCAAACCCACAAAAGCCCACATCGTCAACATAGCTGTCGCCGCAATTGCGCTAAAAATAGATTGGTCTTGCGGGTTAAAGGCAGGAATATTATCCGCTGTTCCGTTCGTTACGCCTAGAATAATTATGACACTCAAAGGAATGAGTTTGAGTATTGTCGTTATCAATTGAATGAAAGCCCCAGAGCCAATGCTCTTAATATTAATAGCTGCAAAAGTCCAAATAACGATGGCTGCCGTTATCGCTTGTGATAAATTACTAACGCCTATGGCAGGTATAACTGCGCTCAAATAACCAACGAAGGCCGTACTAATAGCTGTAATTGCGAATATAATTCCGAGCCAATACCCCCAAGCAATTAAAAAACCTGGGAGGTTCCCAAAAGCTTCCTGCGTATATACATAAAACCCGCCTGTTCTTTCCGTTCGGCTAGCCAGACGACCTAAAATTAAGGCAATAATGATTGCCGCAGAACTCGTCGCTAACCATCCTAAAAAACTAATAGAGCCAAATGGCGCAAGGACGGTTGGCAGAAGAAAAACACCAGAGCCAATCATGACGCCAACAGACATCGCCCAACATTTCCAAAATCCAATCTTAGGCTTATCAGTTACGGCTTGGTTTGTGTTTATGTTCAAATCAATCTACCTCTCTTGGGTATTATATTGCATGTGCAATATGGACGGTATTAATCGATTGCACGTACCAATTTAAAAAACTTTGCTGAAAGCTTTCCATATTGGACAAGCGCCCCGGCGTATAAAATTTTGAATTCACACCCTTTTGATTATTCATAATTATTGTTTTATCTGCAATGGTCGTCACATCCCATAACCATGTGAGGTCAGAAAGCTTATAATCAACGTCCGCCTTCGCAGCCTCATCAACAAACCAGAAAATATCACAAACACACGTCTCAACTGACGTCGGCAAAAACCGATACCCAACGACATGGTCGTCATATATAAGGAAAAACATCACGGGCCCAATCATGAGTTCCGATGCCCCCGCGTCATATTCTGTAAGCTCTCCCAATAATGGCGCGAGAGCTTTTCCTCCAAGGCTTCCGCTTTTATTACCCGGCAATAAGGGATTACGGTCATACTGATAACCTTCTTGTCCAGGCGCAGCCAAATCATAATAAGCGCTATACTCAACCATTTTAGGACTGCCTATGTGCCTCGCCTGAAATTCAGCCTTCTGCTTTGCAAAGGTTTTTAAATCCCCTGCCATCGCATGAATTTGAGCAAACTCTTTATGGGATGGCGTACAGTGATAACACTCTTGATAATTTTCAACCGCAAGCTTCCAATTCGATGGAATTGAATAGGACTTCTGTTCAGCCAATTTTAGCTTATCAAAGCCAAATAAGTTCAAAAGTGGCCCTAGATCTCTTTGCATGTTTGAAAGTGAAAGCGGACTTTTCGCAAGGCTAATAAAAATCAACCCCCCGATAAGCTCTAAATGTACAGGATGAAGGCCATTGTCTACGGGCTTAAAGTCCTCGGGCATTTCACGCGCCGCAACTAAATTGCCGTCCAAATCATAGCTCCAAGCATGATAGGGACAGGTGAAAAGTTTCTTCGAACCTTGTTTTTCCAGACAGACTTGCGAGCCTCGGTGACGACACACATTCATATGCGCTTTGACGTCACCGTTCTTAGTTCGGACAATAATAATTGATTCAACATCAAACTCGACTGTGAAGTAATCTCCGGCCTTAGGCACTTGGGACAGATGTCCTGCAAACACCCAATGTTTATGAAAAATGTTAGAAATCTCTGACGTATATATATCAGCGTTTTTATAAAATTTTTGACTGAGCGAGTAGCCAGACTGGTAACCTTCAATGTCCATATCAGTCCTAGTTTTAAATTCTACGGCTTGACAATAATTACATGGCTGTTCACTCCATACAACAAGAAGCTGAATACAGATAGACAGGAAATTTGATGCTTGATGTTATTATAATTGGCGGGGGGCATAACGGATTAGTTTGTGCAAATTATCTTGCGATGGCTGGAAAAAAAGTACGGGTACTCGAACGCCGAAATGTCGTTGGCGGGGCCGCAGTTACAGAAGAATTTCATCCCGGCTTTAGAAACTCTGTCGCCTCATATACGGTCAGCCTTCTTAACCCTAAAATTATTAGTGATCTAAAACTGCATGATAACGGCTTAAAAATTGTCCACCGTAAGGTCAATAATTTATGGCCCCATGCAGACGGAAATTTTCTGGCCTTCGTTTTAGGCGAAGAAAATTTGAAAGAAGAAATCGCGCAATTTTCAACCAAAGACGCGCAGGCGCTTACGCGGTATTTCCGCGACACGGGGATGGTGGCAGATATCATTCGAGACTTTTTACTCGAAACACCACCCAATATCGGAAGTGGGATTAAGGATATTTTTAAAGCGGCTAAGTTTGGCAACC
This sequence comes from Hellea sp., assembly GCA_023300105.1. GTDB lineage: Bacteria > Pseudomonadota > Alphaproteobacteria > Caulobacterales > Maricaulaceae > Hellea. The sequence continues at coordinate 12,692 of JALZWM010000126.1, read as the reverse complement.
GGCTTCGCAAGTTATCTCTTGAGGACCAACGCATTGTAATGGATGTTTTCACGAAGAGTGTGTCTGACTTTTTAGATCTTTATTTTGAAAATGAGCACGTCAAAGGCGCTTTTGCCTTTGACGGAATTGTTGGAAACTACGCAGACACAGACACGCCCGGTTCAGCCTATGTCTTGATGCACCATGCCTTTGGAGAGGTGAACGGCACAAAGGGCGTGTGGGGGCATGCTATCGGCGGCATGGGCGCTATTACACTAGCTATGGCGCGTGCCGCTCTCGATAAGGGCGTGGACATCCAAACTGAAGCCGCTGTTAAAAAAGTCTTGGTGAAAAACGGTCAAGCTTACGGGGTTGAATTAGAAAATGGAGATATCCTTGAGGCCAAAGTCATTGCCTCAAATCTCAATCCAAGTCTTTTGTACAACCACCTCGTTGACGCAGCCGATATGCCTGCCGATTTTGCGCGCCGCATGAAGCATTATAAAAATGGGTCGGGCACATTTCGAATGAATGTTGCCTTGGACAAACTCCCTGAATTTACGTGTTTGAAACAACAAGCAAGATCAACGCCTGAGCATCTTACGGGCGGTATCGTCATCGCGCCGACCTGCGAATACATTGATCAAGCCTATAGGGATTCCAAGCAATATGGTTGGTCTAAGGCCCCTATCGTAGAGATGTTAATCCCCTCAACGTTAGACGATACTTTAGCACCTGAAGGGCAGCATGTGGCGAGTCTTTTCTGTCAACAATTTGATCCTGATACAGATTGGGATACACACCGCGACGCTGCGGCTGATCTCATTATTGATACGGTTGAGACCTTTGCACCCGGTTTCAAAAAATCTGTTGTGGGCCGTCAAATTTTAAGCCCGCTCGATTTAGAACGCGTATTTGGCTTAACCAAAGGCGACATTATGCATGGCAATATGAGCCTTGATCAAATGTTCAGCGCGCGTCCTATGCTCGGTCACGGTAATTACCGCTCTCCGATAAAGGGATTATACCTTTGCGGCGCGGGCACCCATCCGGGCGGCGGCGTAACGGGAGCGCCGGGCCATAATGCAGCGCATGAAATTTTGAAAGACATCTAATTCAACTATTTGGTTAAAGATCGGCCCACATCTCTCGAACCCATGTCTTGATGATGAGGGCCTCATTCCATCTGTTTGATAACTCATGCCCCTTCGCGTCAGTTATCGCATATTGAGGCGGACCTAGTTCGCACAGAAAAACAAGCTCGGCGTCTTTATCATTACGCGCACGCCAAGATGTAAATCCGTCTTGCCAAAATTGTTTAAATAGCGCCACCCATTCAGCATGTTGCGGAAACTCAATTGGGATTTGGATTTGTTCACGGTTGGCAATACGTCCCTGAAAGCAATCGGAACGGTGCGTTAGGGAGTCAAAATGTTGTTTGAATTCTGCCGACATAGGCAGGGATAATTCGCGGTTTAAAACATAATGTGAAAAATCGGCACAGAGGCGCATCTCAGGGATGGCCTCCAAGAGTTGTAGCGTAAAAAACATATCATTGGTGATACAATCCCGGTGAGTTTCGAACATAATCTCTACGTCCATTTCACGGGCAATTTCTATCCAATTGCTAATAATGGGTACGGCCTTAGCAACACTCACAGGATAAACTGTCCCAATGATACTAAAGGTCGTCGCGTTCATATCCTTTGAAAACTGCAAGAGGCGGCGCAAATCATCATCAGTTTTCGGAAAGGCATTGACCATACAGGCCAAACCATATTTTTCAAATAAAGGTTTTAGAGCAAGGTTTTCATCTATTTCATGAGCTGCTGGGTCAAGGCAAATGCCGTCATACCCCGCCTCCGCGATCATCTTAAAGCGCTCTTCATTGCTCCATTCAAACCCATCAGGCCCGCGCAATTCCATTGCCCAAAGAGATTGGTAGACTCTCAGTTTTTGCATATTACCGTCCTAATAAGCGGTGATGTCCTGACCTGTATAGGTGGACGTGCCCTCTTTCATCAACTTACGGATCATATGTTTTTGAAAGCTTAAATGCGTGACGGTAGGCGGCTGGGTTCCCAATGATTGCACAACAAGCTCATGCAAAGCGGCAAGCTTGTGAAAGGGAACCATAGGATAACTATGGTGAGCCGTGTGATAGGGCATATTCCATAACAACCAATGCATAATAGGGTGCGCGCGAATAGTTCGCGTATTAATGACAATATCTTGGACATGGGGCATTCCCATATGCTCGACGGTATTTTGCAAATTCTGAAAACACTTCATCACAAACATAGGAAGCAACCAAAACGTCAAGGCGGCGGCTGACCCCAATAGAATAGAGATGATCAAAATTAAGGCATAGCCGAGCAACATAAGACGGGCTTCTTTATGAACTATTTTTAGTTGGGGTTCAGAAAGCCAAGGCCAATGCTGAGTTTGCCCCGCAGCCAAGCGAAGCACTTCCCCTATGCGTTTGGGCCAATAAGTAATAGCCGACATATAAAGAATGTAACTCAATAGCGTGAACGGTTTCCCGCCAACAATTTCAGCGTCTAAGTCGACGTCTTGCGTGTGGCGGTGATGTTGGAAGTGTTCAAACTTATCTTGGTCACGCCCCATCAATAAGATGAACGTAAAGAGCCGGCCAAAAAGTTCATTAAGGCCGCGTGTTTTAAAGACCGTATTGTGGCTTAATTCATGAACACCCGCATAAAGGCAATTTATCAAAATGCCCTGTATGACAAAAAATGGAATAGCAAATACTGATCCCCAGAAAGATATAAGCCCCAACGTGCATAACGCGATTGCGCCGACTTGACTTAAGGTTTGGCACCAGCCTCGCAGGTCCGATTTTTTTGCGAGTTCTTTTAGGCTCTTGGGAGACACTTTAATGGATTTTTCGAACGTAGCTTCCATATGATAAATTCATCTCTTGGTCATTAGCCTCTCATATCATCCTATAGGAACAAGCGTCTATTGTAAGTCCAAATGATACACCCCAAATCTTTTAAAACCCTAGATTAGGCAGCGTAATAGAAACAGCGGTAAAGCTTTAAACCTAAATAAAAAAAAACGCCCCACAAAGTGAGGCGTTTTTCGAAATTTTAAACCGCAGGGTTCTGCGTGTTTGGTCTTAGAACGTGTAGCTACCGCCAAAAGTAATTCTACGATCTGTTAGACCTTGGAAACACAAGAGTGCACCATCATTGACACAAGACTGTGAAACATCTGATGTCGTAAGGTTAACACCTTCAACACCAACAGTTAAGTGATCAGTCACGTCATAAGTAATACTACCGTTAAGCTGTCCTCTGGACGCAGTCACAACAGGGAAACCAAGCGTACTGTTACGGCTAGCACCCGCTGCTGTATCATCAGTACGGAAGGCATCGCGCCATGTATAACGGGCGCGGGCTGACAGGCCATATTTTTCATAGAAGCCAGTGACGTTAAAAGAGTTCTCAGAGTTATCAAGAAGGCCCTCAACTGCATCAACTGTTACAAAATCACGCGAATCTGTAATGCCGTTAATCGCATTAAAGATATCTGTTCCGCGCCCTGCAGAGGTATTTACAACAGATCCACCACTGAAATCTTGATAGGTATAGTTAGCTAACAAACCGAAGCCTGAGGCCCAACCGAAACTACCAAAGCTATCTTCAAAGCTTGAAAGGTCGTATTGAAAAGCAACCTCAACACCTCTTTGCGTAATCTGATCTGGATCATTAACTCTTGTATTTGCATCAACACACAACCCAAGAGTATTTGGGTCACCCAAAACATTAGGCTGTACTTCAGGGTTAAAAGTACCAGTTGTACAATCTGGACCAGTTTCGCGTAGGCCACCCGCTAGGATAGCAGCACTATTTAACTCACTAGCGAACAAGTTCGTACGGTTCTTTTGAAAATAACCAACACTAAATAATGCTGAAGGTGCGAAATACCATTCCGCAGACACATCGAACGAAGTTACTTCTTGAGGCGATAGATTAGGGTTACCAATACTTACAGCGGTATTTTCGTTCGTAGAAAATGTTGTTGATGTATTTAGATCACCGAAATCAGGACGAGCAATATCTTTGCCCCAACTTGCCCGTAACAGGACATTTTCAACAGGCTCTGCAGTCACGTTAATCCGAGGCAGTATGAAATTGTATCCGCCTTCTGTTACGACTTGGGAAACTGTCCCGTCAGGAGCAATCGTATTACCTATGGAACTAACTTCTGTATCCACATAACGCAAACCCGCATTACCGCGGAAGATACCCTTATCAAAATTAACCTGCCCATAGATAGAGTGAGTTTCTTCTTGAATGTTGAAAGAAGCCGACAAGTCGAGTCCAAGGTTAGCTGTTAAGTCGCCATCAGCTTGAGGTTGAAGCCCCCGTTGCTCTGCAAGGGCGCGTTCCAATATAGCTAATGTACCCGCTGGGTCATTAAAGGAGAGGTTAGGATCAACAATAAGGAAGTTCCGTAGAGCCAGTTCTCTATCGTCCGCGTCACCAAAGTTATCAGGGCCCGCGACCAAAAGTTCTGAGAACAAAGACCCATTTGGACTATCTTCTAATTGGCTAAATCCTCCAATACGGTCATCTCTATCCTCGAAGGAACTCTCATTTTGATTATAACGATACCCAGCCTCAATAGAGGTAAAGACATTTCCATGAACTGTGTCACTTAAGTCATATGTGAAATCAAAACGCAGAGCATCGTCAGAGTTTTCTGTTATATTCTGACTTAGGTCCACTTGATCTAAGACAACGTTATTAGGATTAAGCAAATCCTCAACTGTTGGCGCAAATGGCGAGGCAAAATCAATACCAAACGTCAAGTCCCCCCCCGTAAGGTCAAAGATAAATGGAACGCTGTTATCATTGCTTGAGCCATCAAGCGGCGTAAGCGGATTAGGGTTAATAAAGTTCAACTGCGTACTCAGCGTTGGAGTTACCGTGTCAGATGTTGAAGTTGACCACTCAGCTCTCGCTGTGAGATTTCCTTTTTCCCATTCAGCACCACCTCTAAGAACGAGACTATCTGTAACACGCGCACCTGTGTCACTATTAAAGCGTAGATTTGGATCGTCATCATCAACGGATAAGTTTGGTTGAATTGTGCCCTGAACTGCTGCCTGAATGCTGCCCAAATCTTGACCATCTAATGAGCCAAAATCCACTGTTTCAAACGCAGTCGGAAGGTTAAAATTAAGAACACTACTTACGCCAGACCCCTGAACCCGTGTACTATCTTGACGACGCTCTTGGTCCGTCACGATTGCGTCAAAATAAAGTTTTACATTTTGAGTCGGACGCGCCTCTAATGAACCGGCGAAGTTAATCGTTTCAAATTCAAAGTTTTCTAATTCCTGATTAAGGAATTGAATTCCCAGAAAATCAAAATCTTGAGCAACAGGTCGTTGTGTAGGCTGGTCTTCAGTCACTGGATTGCCATCTCTGTCCACCCTAACAACTACCGCATTAGCGTTTTCAACAAGACTACCGTCACGGTCAACGCGCGGACGGAATGACGTTGCTTCTTGTTCAGTGTAACTACCACTAAGAACGAACCCAATTTCTTGGCCAGAAAGGTTTTCCCATTTTTTCCCTACAGTCCCAGAAACCCGAGGCGTAATACCGCCTTCGCTGGACAGACTACTATCTTCCCCTTGAATACGGAAAGACGCGAGGCTATCATCCAAATCAAGTGGACGAATTGTACGCAAATTAACCGTACCGCCAATAGATCCCTCAATTGTCTTAGCTTCAGAGGCTTTAATAACTTCAACACCTGCAATGATACCTGCAGACAAATCTTCAAAGCTTGTACCACCACGGCCTGTTCCAGAAGCAACAGTGTTAACACCATTAATTTCCACGCGGTTATCATTCGTACCCCGGATCTGAACGCCTGTACCAACACCCGCTGTACGCGTGATTTGAACACCAGTAACATTCTCAAGAACTTCTGCGAGGTTTTGGTCAGGTAGTTTACCAATGTCTTCGGCCAAAATAATTTCAACAAGACTATTAGCTTCGCGTTTTTCAACGAGCGCTTTTTGTAGTGTCTGACGGATGCCTGTTACGATGACTTCATCGTTGCTTTGAGCAGAGGCTGTTGTCGCCAGTGCGAGTGTAGATAAGCCGACGCTAAAAAGCAGTGAACTTTTCAAGAGTGACTTAGCAGAAATAGTTGAATGTTTTTTTGACATATATTTTCCCCATAGATGCGATTAGTAGACAGTAATACACCAGAAATGACCGATTAGTAATTTTTGTCAACCTATTTTGCGACCAATGATAGAGAATTGGTATGACCAATAAACGTTTTTCTTAACGTGTTGCATAAAAGCAACAATCCTATAAAGGTTACATTAAGAAGTTTAATCACCCGAAAACGTTAAAGCACTGACGGATATTCCCGCCAGTGCTCTGTAAGTACAAAATTTAATATTAAGGCTGTCGTTAAACTACTGATTTAACAGTAACTCCCCGCAAGACTGCCAAGGCCAAGTTACCTTTGAACGCGGCCTGACCCATCACCGCCCATAAGAGCTTCGACTTCTTTACGGTTTACACGGTTAAAGTCACCCAAAACAGAATGTTTCAGCGCGCTACCCGCGACAGCAAATTCGAGACTTTGTTGACGGTCTTCGTATAAGTTCATACCCGCGATAAAGGCTGAGGCAAAGCTATCGCCACCGCCAACGCGGTCAACGATGTCTGTCAGCTCATATTTCTTAGAAGACAAGAAACCGTTTTTGCGGTCACGCATGCACGCAGACCAACCGTTGATATTAGCATTAACAGCCGCGCGAAGTGTAATCGCAATTGTCGACATGCCAGGATAAATATCAAGAACCTTTTGAGACAGCTCTTCATATTTACTGAGGTCCAAATGACCTGAGCCACTTTCGACATCAACATCTACAGAAATACCAAGTGATTTTTGGCAATCTTCTTCATTGGCGATACCCACATCGATATGCTTGACAAGGTCTTGCATAACTTCTGGTGCAGTCTTGCCATATTTCCAAAGCTTGCCCCGGAAGTTGAAATCGCAAGACGTTATAACGCCTGCTTTTTGAGCTTCCTTCACACACTCAAGCGAAAGGTCAGCTGAGTCTTGTGAAAGCGCAGGCGTAATGCCTGTGATGTGGAGCCACTTTGTACCTTTGAAGATTGTTGGCCAATCAAAGTCACCGACTTTGGCTTCGCAAATAGACGAAGCCGCACGGTCATAAATGACTTTCGATGCGCGCTGATTTGCGCCAGTTTCAAGATAATAGATACCAACGCGGTCACCGGAGCGGCGAACATGGTCTGTATTGACGCCCAATGCGCGGAGTGCGTTTATAGCACTCTGGCCGATATCATTATCAGGCAAAGCAGAAATAAAACCTGCATCTAAGCCATAGTTACAGAGGGACACAGCCACATTGGCTTCGCCGCCACCAAAGGTGGCTTCAAAGCTTGGACTTTGGAAAAAGCGCTCATAGCCGTTGGTGCGAAGGCGAAGCATAATTTCGCCAAATGATAGAAAGTCAGTCATGTTTAAGTCTCTTAAGCTCGGGCTTGAGCCGCAATGCTCAAGGCCTCTTTTGCAAGTGTTGTAATGGCGTTAAAATCGCCAGCTTCGATTGCTCCTGCCGGGGTCAACCAAGATCCGCCGCACGCGAGTACAGATGGAACCGCCAAATAATCTGGCAGATTAGCTGCGCTCACGCCGCCTGTTGGCATAAATTCAACATCCCGAAAGACAGATGAAAGTGCTTTAATCATTTTTGGACCACCCGAGAGAGCCGCTGGGAATAGTTTCACAGTCCGCAACCCCATATTCCAAGCTGTTGTCAGCTCTGTCGCTGTAGAAACACCGGGCAAGATTGGTAACCCAGCATCATTCGCAACTTTAACAGAGGCCGGATCAAGACCCGGAGCGACGATGAAAGTCGCGCCGCGCCGAATGACTTCTTGGCTTTGAGCTGCGCTCAGAACAGTTCCTGCGCCCACATGGGCCTCAGGAAATTCTTTTGCGATAGCTTCAAGGCAGTCAAGCGCAGCATCTGTACGCAAGACAACTTCAAGAACGTTCAAACCACCCGCAATTAAAGCTTCTGAAATTTTCAGAGCCGTCTTGGGGTCATCAGACTGAACCAACGGCACAACAGGTGCGTGCCGCAGGGTTGAGATAAGTTTATCAGACATTATTCCACCTATGAGTAGTACATACCGCCATTAATATCGATATTCGCACCCGTGATGTATGAAGATGCATCAGAGGCAAGATAAACAACAGTATCGGCGCAATCATCAGGGTGTCCCTGGCGGCGAAGCGGTACTGTGGCTTCTACATTACGGCGTGCCGCATCTGGCGTAAAAGTATCATGGAAGGTTGTCGCAATCATACCAGGGTTAAGCGCATTACAGCGGATGCCATCTGGACCAAGTTCTTTCGACATGGCACGCGTAAACGCACTAACCGCGCCTTTAGAGGTCGAATAAGCAGAGGAGCCATTGCCGCCACCATTTTGACCGGCCAATGAGGCTAGGTTTACAATAGAGCTGCCTGCTGGCATGTGCGGTACAACGGCTTGCGTCGCAAGAAATGTTGAATTCAGATTAAGGGACATGACTTGATTGAAAAAATCCTCGTCCATTTCATTGAGCTTTTTACGAGCGACCAAGCCGCCGACATTATTGACGAGAATATGAATTTCACTGCCAAAAGCTTTGACAGCCTCTGAAATCAAATTATCGACATCAGCCTTTTTCATCATATCGCCTTTGACAAGTATAGCTTGACCACCAGCTTTCTCAATAACAGAGACGGTCTCTTCACCTGCGGCTTTACTGCTATGATAATTCACAACAACTTTTGCGCCCGCAGCCGCTAGTTTAATTGAGCATGAACGCCCGATATCGCGTGTTCCGCCAGTAACAATAGCTACTTTTCCGTTTAGATCAGTCATAGTTTTTTTCCTGTTTTATAATTGAGTTTATTTTGATTTTGCAGCGGTTGCTGCGCGAGGTTTAAGGGGGGCAATGTTTCCGCAAAGGAACCAGATTGCAGCGATTGCTGTCAACGCCATCGCAGCGCCTAGGACGAAGATTGAGAAATAATTCCCACCGACGGTCATGATCGGAACCAAAGCGATGATGCCTGCGCCTGCGAATTTAGCTGCCATGCCTGCGAAGCCTGCCAGTGTACCGACAGTGCCCGCACCATAAAAGTCACTTGGCAAAGTTTGAACATTCCCAATCGCGGTTTGGAAACCAAACAGAATTAAGAACATCAGAGTTAGAGCAAAGCCAGGTGTCGATGCCACAGCCAATGCAAGAAGGCACGGCAACATAATCAGACAGCCCAGCGTGATGGTGAACTTACGTGTTTTATTAACTGACCAGCCAGAGTCCATTCGATTCTGAGCCAAAAGCCCGCCAAACCAAGCGCCGAACATTGCGCCCACATATGGCACCCAGCCGCTGACGACTAAGTCTTTCATATTAAAGCCGTGGACTTCGAACAAATATGTTGGAATCCAAACAATGAACAACCACCAAATTGGGTCGATTGCAGCAGAGGCAACAATCACGCCCCAGCTTTCCTTGCGAGATAAGAGTTCTGCTGTACCAGGATTATACCCGCCGTCGGTATTGCCATCGTCGCTTAAATCTTCATTTGGTTGACCGCTCAGAATATAATCACGTTCTTCCTCACTAATCCAAGAATGGTACTTTGGCGGAGCCTTCACAATGACCAACCAAGGGATAAGCCAAAGCAGGCCCAACACACCAACAGCAATGAAGATAAGTTTCCAGCTGAAGAAAAGAGCCAAGTAACCGATGAGCGGGATAGAAATAATGCCGCCGATAGCGGCGCCAGAATTAAAAATCCCTTGCGCAAGCGCACGTTCATTGACGGGGAACCACTCAGCATTTGCCTTCGCAGCGCCCGGCCAGTTACCGGCCTCTGAGACACCTAAAACAGCACGTGCAATACTAAAGGACATAACGCCTTTTGCAAAAGCATGCGCGATTGTCGCGAGTGACCAAACGCCAATAGATAAGACGAAACCTAAACGAGTCCCAACACGGTCAAATATTTTACCAAATATGGCTTGGCCAAAAGCGTAGGCAAACACGAAAACAATGGAAATTTTCGCATAAATACTTTTATGACCATCTGCATCCATATCGGGGAAGAGGTCTGGCGCGATTTCTGTTGGCCACAAAACACTCAGTGTTTGGCGGTCAATATAATTAATTACGGTCGCGAGCGCTACGAGGCCAACAACGACCCATCTCAACTTACCCTTCATGACGTTTCCCCTTTTTTATAGTTATCAAAAAAATCTTCTCGGATTGGCGAGAACGTATCGAGTATAGCGCCCGCTTCGATACAGACTGAGCCGTGCATGACATTCGGAGGCATGTAAGAACTATCCCCCGCAGACTGCCGTTTTGTTACGCCGTCGATTGTCACGTCGAAAACGCCGCTTATAATATAGGTCACCTGACTATGAACATGTTTATGCTCATACCCGATAGAGCCAGCTTCGAACATGACCTTAACAAGCATAAGCTCATCATTATGGCCTAAAATCTGGCGTGAAATACCCTCGTCAAGCTCTTCAACAAGCACGTCTTTACCGAATAAGAAGCGGTCGCTTTGCATGTTAATTTCCTGCTCTTTCAGATCCAAATAGGTGGTAGGGGCCGGTCCATGACATATCGGTTCCGTTTACGGATACCGTATGCTTTGTTGTGTCATCACCATCGGCGATACCCAACGCAACAGACTTGCCTGAATGCGTTGTTATAAGAATAAGCTCATCAGGGCCAGCTTCAAAGTGCTCAACATTGGCAATTTGACTATGACTATCCACAGTAAATTCTACAATTGGATTATACTCACCATGCGGCTCAATAACGGAAACAAACGATGCGCCATCGCCTTTTTTTGCTCGAAGAATAAAAGCCGGTTCGCGGCGTAAGTTAAAGTTCGGATCACTGGCGCCAATTTCAGCGAAAATAGCTTCAGTCCCTTTTGGAACAGATGACGTCACAGAATAGAAAGTGCTATCTAAAAGCCACGTGATTTGAGACAGTCCATCCTGCACTTTCCCTTGGCCAACTTGCCACAAATATTGGTAGCCATTATCCACGCCTAGATGATTTCGCGAGGTGGTGTTAGCCGCTAACTCGAAGTTAGTTTCGATAACCTGACCATTATAATAAAACGGGAGGTCATATTGATGCCAAGCTTCAGAGTGAGCTTCCATAAGGTCAATAATTACCGGACGTGGAAAAATAGGATCCTTAACAAGCGCCATTGTCCGAGATAGTCCTACGTTAGCATAAGCTGTGTCGATTTCTGCTGTTGTAATCTTAAGGTTTTCGCTATCTAAAAAAGCGCCCAGTTCTGGAGCATTTTCATTACCTATTTCTGTATCTCCGCCAAAATGACTCGTCTCATCAACAACCAAGGCGTTGTGGGCAATCGTTTGCTTGGCGAAACTGTTGTTCTCAGCAAGATAATGCCCGCCATATTTGGCTTCAATATTTAGGAAACGCGCCGCGCCGTAATCGCGTAGAACTTCACGCCCTGCATCATAAAGCAAAAAGCCTAACTTATCGAAATGCCCGTGACCTAAGCCTTGTGATGTATTTTTTGCAACCAAAACCAAATCATTTGGATCTATAGACGCTCGAATAATATCAAGAGCGCCCTGCGTTCCGTCTTCACCATCACCAAGGCGCATGGTTTTATAATCAAACGGCTCTGTCTTACCAGCAGCAATATCTTCTGCCATTTTACGACTTTCAGGCGTGAGCATAAACCGCCCTTGCTCCTGCGCGATTGACAATAGACCTTTGTCACCTGTCAAATCATAGGCAACCGCAACGCCGTGAACTAATTCTCGCGTCGCAATACCTTTATCTTTAATCGCATCATTTATAGGAAAAAATAGTCCACCATAATTTTGCTGAATAGTTGTATAAATCGCCTTCTTGAGTATGCCGTCACGCTTTTCAAAAATCTTCCGCTCCGGATTATTTTTCTGCACAGCTTGAGCGAATATGACGAAAGGCATTAGCGCAAAACGTTGATAATATGGCCCTTCATTGTAATACCCTTCAGGGGAAAACAACTTGTCCATTTGCTTAAGGAAACCTGCGTCGCCAGACTTATCAAGCCCCATCAAGGCTTGCTCAACGTAATCATCATCACCAATTGCATAACCCGTCAGGCCAACAGCGGCTGTTGCCCATGTCCCATGGTTATGAACTTTATTGAAAGTTTCGGGCGAACCATCCGAAAGAAAATCAGCCATATTTCGCAATAAATCTTTTTCAATTTTATCACGTTGTTCTTGCGTAAGCGTTTCTTTGACCGCCCCGTAGCTTTGGGACACATTCAACAAAAACATACTCTCATTCAAATTTTGCCAAAACATACGGCCAGGAGATTGTTCTTTTTTAGCAGGATGCAATTCCCACGCAGGATAGACATCCGCATAAGCCAGCATAAGTTGGCCCGCAAAGTCAGCGTATTTCTTCTCGCCTGTCAGTTCATAGATCTGGCCCGCATTATAAATGAGCGTTGAATTTGCCTTGTGCGTTTCATGCGTATATCCGCCGCCAGGATCTTTGGGGACAGGGACGTTAAGCGGAAGCGCCATTTGCGCCGCAATACCCGACTTAGCTTGT
>JALZWM010000125.1 GCA_023300105.1 Hellea sp. | reverse complement strand
GAAGACGCATAAGTCGTTGTCGCGCCACTTTGATAATTTGCGGGTGTAGAGTGAGCATATGTTGTCGGTGCAGACGCGTGGGTCGTTGTTGGCGCGTCTGCTTTATATTTAGTCGAATATGCATAATTCGGGTTTTCTTGATGCGTTGCACATGCTGCAAGCATTGATATTGATGCGCTCATTGCGAGCCATAACCTAGCAGACATAGTAAACTCCTGTAATCTAGGGGCAAGACTAGCGCAAAGATGGCTAATTTTTCATTAACTCACCCATGTTTAAGCAAACACCATGATTAATGCGGCCTTTTCTTGACGAAACAGGTGCAAAGAGTAAACAGGGTAAAACAATTAACATTGCGGACACTAACCTATGAATATTACGACCAAACCATTTGAGTACAAAGACGGCAACCAAACGTGTGTTGGCTATATGGCATGGGATGAAACCTTTGCTGACCCTAAGCCTTGTGTGCTTATCAATCACGCATGGAGCGGCCTTGATAATTTTGCACAAGGCGTTGCCGTTCAAATGGCGGCTTTGGGTTATATTGGCGTTTGCCTCGACAATTACGGCGACGGTGCTCTCCCTGAAACAGTCGAAGAGAAGCAGGCGCTTATGATGCCGCTTAAGGACGACCGTAAAGCCTTACTCAAACGACTAAAAGCAGGTGTGAAAGCCGTAGGCAGTATGGATGAAGTCGATGAAAACGCGATGGCAACCATGGGATTTTGTTTCGGCGGACTGTGTTCCCTCGATATGGCCCGTGCGGGTCTCGACCTTAAAGCGGCCATAAGCTTTCACGGCCTATTAGACGCGCCTGATTATCCAACGAAGAAAATCAAACCCAAAGTTTTAATAGCGCATGGCTGGGATGACCCCATGGCCCCGCCAGAACATGTCGTTGCAATCGGTAAAGAAATGGCCAAGGCCAAATGTGATTGGCAGCTGCATGCTTATGGCCAAACAACACATACCTTTATGGTACCCGGTGTTGATAGCGGAGACGGAACATCAAAACATAATCCCGATAGCGAACGCCGTGCATGGAACGCAACGCTTGACCTACTTGCCGAAGTTTTCGATCAACATGGGGTTAGCTAGCAAATCCTTATGAATGTTATTTCAACTCAGGCTGCACTTGATGATTTTTGTGCAGCCGCATCAACCAAGCCTTTCATCTGTGTCGATACGGAGTTTATGCGCGAGAGCACATTCTACTCAATCCTATGCCTTATACAGGTTGCCACAAATGACGATGAAGCCATTATTGACCCTCTTGCCGACGGCTTAGACTTAACGCCCTTCAACGCCTTATTGATGGATGAAAACATCATCAAAGTTTTGCATGCGGCGCGCCAAGACATGGAAATATTCTACGCCCTATGTAAAGCTGTGCCAAAAAATATTTTCGATACGCAAATTGCAGGCATGGCCTTGGGTTATGGTGATAGCGTCGGTTACGGGGCGCTTGTTAAAGGGCGTCTTGATATCAATCTCGATAAAGGCGCGCGGTTTACGGATTGGTCCAGACGTCCCCTATCTGAGAAGCAACTTTCATACGCGATTGGGGATGTGACTCATTTACGTGATCTTTACCCGGGTATCGTGACCGAGCTTGAAGCCAAGAAGAGAATGAGCTGGATTATTGAAGAAATGGCCCCGCAATTAGATGAAAAACTTTATACGTTTGAACCCGAATCCGCATGGGAACGCCTCAAAGTTCGCAACCCACGCAAACCCTATCTCGCAGCCCTTAAGGCGGCGGCCGCATGGCGCGAACGCGAAGCCATTGCGAAAGATATCCCGCGCCGCCGCGTCCTTAAAGACGATGCTCTTTACGACTTAGCCCAACAAAAACCTAAAGACTTAGCCGCCTTATCAAAACTTCGAGGCATTCCGCGCGGATTTGAAAAATCAAAAAGCGCAGCAGCCTTGGTTGAGGCTATAAACGCCGCGATTGACAACGCCGATGATTATGCGCCGCATGTTCCAAAAGCAAAACATATGCCGCCAAACTTAGGCCCTACTGTAGAAATGCTCAAAACGCTTCTTAGGCTCAGGACTGAATATGTCGATGTCGCCCCGCGTATGGTGGCCAATAACGCAGATATTGAACAACTCGCCGCCTTTGGCGGGAAAGCTGATGTCGCCGCGCTTAAAGGCTGGCGAAAAGAAATTTTTGGCGATGACGCTCTTAAAATGCTCGACGGGAAAATAGCCCTTAGTCTCGAAGGACGTGAGGTCGTTGCGAAAGATATCGCGTGATTAGGGCGTTCACTTACGCCCCACCACAAGACCCGCTGAGTTATATTTATATCGACGATGATATTATCATCGTCGAAAAACCTTCAGGCCTGTTAAGTGTTCCAGGCAAAACGGAACCCGACTGCCTCGAAGCGCGGATAAAAGCAGATCACCCTGCCGCGCTAACGGTTCACCGTCTCGATATGGCTACATCTGGCCTGATGGTCTTTGCGAAGAACGCGAACGCGCAACGCCACCTTGGTCTACAATTTGAAAAACGGATGATAGAGAAAGACTATATCGCCCGCATTTCTGGACATCCAGAACGCGATAGAGGCGAGATTGACCTCCCTTTGATAACCGACTGGCCAAACCGCCCGAGGCAGAAGGTCTGTCATGAACAAGGAAAGCCTTCCCAAACATCATGGTCAGTTATGGACCGAGAAGGCCTAGAACACGGCGCGGTAACACGGGTCTTACTCAAGCCGCGTACGGGACGCTCACACCAGCTCAGAGTCCATATGATGGCGATGGGGCATACTATTCTCGGGGACCAGCTATATGCCTCTGATAAGGTATATGAGCTGGCGCCGCGCCTACAGCTACACGCACATAAGCTTAAGCTACGCCTGCCGACAGGCGGCGAGTGGATGGAGTTTGAAAGCCCGTGCCCGTTCTAACGAATGAACTGCTCTAACAAATTAAATGCACCTTTTGTTGTCACAAAACGTAAGTATCTTATGGCTCATAAAAAACTTAATCTTCCTTCCAAGATATGCCGTTCTTGTGGACGTCCCTTTAACTGGCGCAAGAAGTGGGAACGGGTTTGGGATGAGGTTCTTTACTGTTCTCAAAAATGCAAGA
Source organism: Hellea sp. (assembly GCA_023300105.1). Classification (GTDB taxonomy): domain Bacteria; phylum Pseudomonadota; class Alphaproteobacteria; order Caulobacterales; family Maricaulaceae; genus Hellea. The sequence continues at coordinate 5,848 of JALZWM010000125.1, read as the reverse complement.
AAGCGAAGTCATGAGTACGCGGCTAGAATCAATGGGCGACAACATAAATGTAATCATCATTGGCGCGAGCGGCGGCATTGGCGCGGCATTGCTCACTCAATTAAACGCCTCACCTCAAGTCGCGCAAATATTCGCGCTCTCCCGCCAAGCAAGGCAGTATCCATCGCCTAAAATACACAGCATGGCCTTTGACTTCACCGATGAAACAAGCGTTGAAAGCGCTGCCGCAAACTTAAAAGACAAAGGCCCCTTTGATCTCGTTATCCTCGCCACAGGACATTTGCACGGCCCAGACATAAGTCCTGAAAAGAGTATGCGCGCAATTAGCATTGAGGGTTTTGAGAAAAACTTTGCGGTCAATACAATTGGCCCCGCCCTCACCGCCAAGTATATCCTCCCCCTTATGCGTAGAGATCAAAAATCAGTCTTTAGCGCCTTATCCGCTCGGGTAGGCTCTATATCAGATAACCGCATCGGCGGCTGGTATGCCTACCGCGCGTCAAAAGCCGCACTTAACATGGTGCTAAAAACATTAGCTATCGAACATGGCCGTAGGTTTAAAGACTGTGTCATCATTGGACTACATCCCGGAACGGTTGACACGCCCTTATCAAAACCGTTTCAGGGCAATGTCCCCGAAGGTAAGTTATTCACCGCAGAAGATAGCGCGAGCAAGCTCTTATCCGTCATAGACAATGCCGCCATGCCAGATAGCGGACACTTAATTGACTGGGCAGGACAGAAAGTCCCGTTCTAGCGCATGTACTTTGCGGCAAAAGATTTTGTCAAATCCACTTTTTGACTTTGGGCCGCGAGGTCAAGCTCGCGAGCTATGTCGCGCAAAGCGGGTACAGAACGGTCATGATGCTTCAAGATATATCCGACAAGGTCTGCGGTAACATTTCGTCCTAAGTCTTCAAAGAGCTTACGCAAAATGGGCTCGAGAATAACGTCGTCATGTTCCTGCAAACTCACAATAGGTGTATTAGATAACCGCGAGCGTAGGTCTGGCATCGCAATATCCCACTGCGCAGGTTTATGCTCAGACGTTAATAGCAGCCCCTTAATGTCACCATTTAACGCCTTATTAAAGACAGCGAAGAGTTTCACCTCATCATGGGTAGGCGCATTGTCGATAAACATCCCGCCTGTTTCTAGCGCCCAAGCGGATCCAATATGCGTTTTCCCGCTCCCTGTGGGCCCCGTCAGTAAAAGCACGGGAGATGTCCAGTTAGGCCAACCCTTAATGGTCGTGACAGCATCTTGATTGCAGTGACTTACAATTAGAGTATCAAAACTGTGTTTTGGAGACGGGGTTAAATCGAGAGGTATTTGCGGAAGTTTACTCACGCGCCTTAATCACATGCCTTAATAACGGCCAGACCGCGCAAGGACGACACCAAGGCTTGGGTCATTACGCACGTCGACACCTTTAAAGGACAGCTCAGTCTTAAGCCGCTCTATGTCTCCGCCATAAGTGATTGTCATAAGCGCGCCGTCTTTTGACAAAGCATCCAAACGCGCGTCTTGAATTTGCGCAGACCCATTTATGGCCTCTTTGAGGTTTAACCACTCACTATGACTAGCGTAAAGAACGGAGACGGCCATAGAGACCGCATTTTCAGCTGTACTTACAGAGGCCTGCTTCCAATCAGCTTCTAATTGCTTCACAACTTTATCTGCAAGATTTTGGAAATCAAAACCACTGACGCCTGCTAAGTCTCGTTTTTGGCCAGTGTCCAAAGCGATATCCGTCACGGCCGCGTAAGGAGACCCTGATCGTTCAGATGTCTTTACAACAAGCACTTGGTCAATACCGTAACGGCTGCCAACGCGCTTGAGCGCCTCTATGTCTAATGCGGCGATCTCTTGGGCAGAAATTAACGTATCATCCCCCTGTCCTAGTCCCACCGATTTAATGGGTGTTAAAGCATGATTATATCTGCCATCTTGCCAAACGATTGACCAAGGGTTGAGGTCCCACAAAGATTGATTATCCAAAACGGGTATAACCAAACGTGTTCTTGCTTGCGTTGACACCATGTTGAGACCGTTGGCGCGCAAATATTTTTGAACTTCACTTGGATTAAAGGCAACAGTGATATCCCCAAGATAGCGGTTATTCGAACGTTTCTCATTTGCGATCTCAAGCGCACGTATCATTTTTGCGGCTGTTTCGATTTCAATCTCAGGCAAAACTTTCGCCGCGCGTTCGCTGTCTAGTGTCAAACGTTCAATAATAACCTTGGCCGCGCGGGCCTGACCATCTTGGATAGCCAGCGTTTGCGCCTCTATTGGCGATGTACCCGTTGCGTCAACAGGGACGGCCACGACAGTGAACGGGTCAGCGGCAATCGCCAGTCCGGCGATTAAGCTTAAGAAAAATCCAAAAAATGTTGTCAAAATATGTTTCATAATTCCGCGATAGCCCGCTTTCTATAATTTGCAAAGGGGTATAAACCTTCAAATTACAGTATTGGGCTTGAAACTATGGCCAATATAAGGTTCTAAGCGCCAGAAGAGCGCTTGAAGAGAGAAAGATTCTATCATGAGCAAAAAAGGCCTCACCTACGCTGATGCAGGTGTCAATATTGACGAGGGTGACCGCTTGGTTGACCGTATCAAGCCATTAGTTAAAGCCACGCGGCGTATTGGAGCCGATGGCTCTATCGGCGGCTTTGGCGGCGCGTTTGATCTCAAAGCGGCTGGCTTTAAAGATCCCGTCCTTATTTCGGGCACAGACGGCGTGGGAACAAAACTCCGTATCGCCATAGATACCGGCATCCTCAACACAGTTGGCATCGACCTCGTGGCTATGTGCGTAAACGATATCCTCGCTAACGGCGCAGAGCCCCTCTTCTTCTTAGATTATTTCGCAACAGGCCATTTAGAAACAGACAAGGCCGTTGCTGTTGTGGAAGGCATCGCCGAAGGATGCAAACAATCAGGCGCTGCTTTAATCGGCGGCGAAACAGCTGAGATGCCTGGGATGTATGAAGCAGGTGATTTCGACTTGGCCGGCTTTGTTGTTGGCGCCGTCGAACGCGATCAAATGCTCCCAAGGCATAATGATATGGCGGCGGGGGACCCTCTTATCGGCGTCGCCTCTAGCGGCCCTCACTCAAATGGATATTCCCTTATCCGCAAAATCGTCGAAGTCTCTGGATTAACGTGGGACTCCCCGTCTCCCTTTTCACAAGGGCAAACATTGGGTGAAGCTTTAATTACGCCGACGAAAATATATATCGAATCTATTCTTCCAATTATCAAAGACGGCCTCATCTCAGGCCTCGCGCATATTACTGGCGGCGGGTTAACTGAGAACACACCACGTATGCTCCCGAAAACTTTGAAAGCGGATATTGATATGTCAGCTTGGGACAGACCCGAAGTGTTTAATTGGTTACAGGAAACAGGGAATGTTGCAGACAGTGAAATGCAGCGTGCCTTTAATTGCGGTATCGGCCTTGTGCTTGCGGTCAAAGCAGACAAGATGACTGAGGTTTTAGAAAAACTTGAAGCCGCAGGTGAAAAAGCTTGGGTTATTGGACAGCTCGCCGATGCCTAAGGTTAGAACCGCAGTTCTGATTTCGGGACGCGGTTCAAACATGGTCTCATTAGTAGAGGCTTCCAAAGCTAAAGATTACCCTGCCGACATAAACCTTGTAATATCAAACAAGCCCAATGCGGCTGGTCTCTCAAAAGCTAAAGACTTGGGCGTTATGGCCCTCGCCATTGATCACACAGACTTCTCTAACAGGCGTGAATTCGAAACCGCTTTAGATGCTGTTCTACGCGAAGCTAAAACCGAACTCATATGTTGCGCGGGCTTTATGCGGGTTTTAACCCCTTGGTTTGTTTCGCGCTGGGAAGGACGTCTGCTTAATATACACCCCTCCTTGCTCCCAAAATATAAAGGGCTCAACACGCATCAACGTGCCTTAGAGGCTGGGGACAGCGAACATGGCTGTACGGTTCATTATGTAACGGCAGAACTAGATGGTGGGGACACTATCTTGCAGCACAAGATAGATATCTTGGAAAATGATACCCCAGAGACTTTATCATCAAGATTATTGCCGCTTGAACTCACCTTATTTCCTAAGGCTTTAAGCATAGTCGCCAAGACTTACAGAACATAATCTAATTTTGATATTTGAATAAAAAAAGGCCGAGCATTAAGCCCGGCCTTTTCTATTTTATAGGCAGTTTTCGCCAATAATTTTTAACCGATAATTTCATCGTCAGAGAAGAAGAACTTGATTTCTTCAGCCGCTGTTTCAGGGGCATCAGAGCCGTGAACAGTATTCGCATCAATGCTTTGTGCAAATTCAGCACGAATAGTACCCGCGTCAGCATCAGCAGGGTTCGTAGCGCCCATAACGTTGCGGTATGCCGCGATCGCGTTTTCGCCCTCAAGAACCTGAACAACAACAGGGCCAGACATCATGAAGTTTACAAGGTCGTTGTAGAAAGGACGCTCAGAATGCACGGCATAAAACCCGCCAGCTTGCTCTTTCGTCAGTTGAAGACGTTTTTGAGCAATAATACGAAGACCTGCTTCTTCGATCTTAGAATTTACTTTACCTGTGATGTTGCGCGCAGTCGCGTCAGGCTTGATGATAGAAAAAGTACGTTGAACAGCCATGGAAGCTCCTGTTAGTGGCATAAGTGTCTAATTTGCGCACCCGATAACGAGCGATTGACTATATGTAAAGGACTGTTACTCAGCCCACGTGCTTCATATTAACGACTTAACATACCGTATCGAAGGCAGACCGCTATTTACGCAAGCTACTTTGGCCATCAGTGAAGGCCATAAAGTTGGGCTTGTGGGCCGTAATGGTACAGGAAAATCAACGCTCTTCAGACTTATCAAGGGCGATATATCTCCCGATGACGGAGATATAAGCCTGCGTAAAAATATGCGTCTGGGAACTGTTGAACAAGAAGTCCCCAGCGGCCCTCATAGCCTCATGGAAACAGTCTTAGCCGCAGATGTAGAGCGTGTTGCCCTATTAGCCGAAGCAGAAACAGCGCAAGACCCCAACCGTATTGCCGCGATTCATACCCGTTTATCCGATATTCGGGCCTATTCTGCTGAATCGCGCGCAGGCTCAATTCTATCAGGGCTGGGGTTTTCAGGTGAAGATCAGCTCAAGCCCTGCTCTGACTTTTCAGGTGGGTGGCGTATGCGTGTGGCTTTGGCAGCGATGCTATTTGCCAGTCCTGATATGCTTTTACTAGATGAGCCGACTAACTATTTAGACATTGAAGGCGCGGTTTGGCTAGAAGCCCATATACGCACCTACTCTGGTACGGCCCTCATAATTTCGCATGATAGGGATTTTCTCAACCGCGCGGTAACGCATATTGCTCATTTGAGAGATCAAAAGCTCTTTAGCTATACGGGGGGATATGACCGTTTCGAATCGGTCTTAGCCGAACAAAATAGGCTCAACATGGCGCTTCTAGGCAAACAAGAAGACGAACGCCGCAAGCTCGAAGCCTTTGTAACGCGGTTCAAAGCCAAAGCCAGTAAAGCAAAACAGGCCCAATCCCGCGTCAAGCGTCTTGAAAAAATGAAACCCGTCGCCACCATAATCAGTGACCCAATCGCCCCAATTGCACTGCATGGACCAGAACGACAACTCAGCCCGCCTATTATTAGATTTGACGATGTTAAGTTAGGTTACTCAGAGGATATCACAATCCTTCGCAATCTCAATCAGCGCATAGACCCCGATGACCGCATCGGTGTTTTAGGTAAAAATGGAGAAGGCAAATCTACTTTTGCCAAAGCCGTTATGGGGCAACTTGCTGCGCAAGAAGGCTTTATTAAACGTCA
>JALZWM010000124.1 GCA_023300105.1 Hellea sp. | reverse complement strand
AATTTTTGCTCTAAATTTACTGAACAGGTATTGCCGCTACCTTTGTTTTGAGAGCGGCGACTCTGGTGTCGTAATTAGTTTGCATTTTTGCCAAAGTTTTAGCGCATTTCTTTTTCGTACATTTGACGTATTTTTCAGATGCGGTTGAGAAATCAGAATTCATGACAGAAATTTCGTCATCAAGGTAATTGTCTCGTGCGGTGCTAGATGCAAAATATGACGGATCCATTTTTATAAATAAGCTATCTTCATAACTTGAGAGCGAACCTTGAACTGCTTTGAGCAACGTGAACGCAGCGCCAATATTGCCGTCAATCGCATTATCCATTGCGACCGTATTTAAAACTTTTGTTGTTGTGTCAAAGCCTGCTTTTGAGCAGGTTACATCTACATCTTTAAAATTACTTCTTTTCATCGTTACGAAGCCAGGAGTTGAGGCAAGTGTCGCGAGTGTTTCAGTGCCTTTCGTAACTGTGCAGCTTGCACCTACAGGCGAAGACGTTAATTTGACTTCCTGCATGTTAGAGGCGATTTTTGTACGCTCTGCTTTGGGTTTGTCTAATTCTTGTACAGATGTTGTTGCGCAAGCAGTAAGACCCGCCGTCATCAATACTGTGGCGATAAGATAATGTTTCATGATTTCCCTCTTCTTAATGTAAATCCCCGTCCATGTATTCTTAAGATTGCAATAAAAGGAAGCAAGAGAATATTTGTTTTTTCTCCCTCGCGCATATATCTAATTGCAAACAATAGGAGCCGCACTATCGCCCGAAAACGTAAAGGTAATCCCGTTCATGGATGGGTTGTGCTGGATAAGCCTTATAGCCTTGGCTCGACCTCGGCTGTGGGGAAGGTGCGCTGGCTTTTTCAAGCGCAAAAAGCTGGCCATGCTGGTACGCTTGATCCGCTCGCAACGGGTATTCTTCCGATTGCTTTAGGGGACGCGACGAAGACGGTTCCGTTTTTGGTGGACGCAGTCAAAGGCTATGACTTTACGCTGACCTTTGGCGAGAACACCGATACATGGGACGCCGAAGGTAAAGTCACGCAGACTTCGGATGTGCGGCCCGACAAAGACGCCATTATAAAGGCGCTCCCTCAATTCATCGGCAATATAGAGCAGGTTCCGCCTCGATTTTCTGCCATTAAAGTAGACGGCAAACGGTCCTACGATTTGGCGCGTTCAGGCGAAGTTGTGGAGTTGAAATCTCGCAAGGTTCAAATTGATAACGTAGAGCTAATAGAGACGCGCGCCGACAGCGCCACATTCTCTGTGGTTTGCGGGAAGGGGACTTATATTCGCTCCTTGGCGCGGGATCTCGCGGCAGAACTTGGGACCTGCGGGCATGTGACAATGTTGCGCCGCACACGGGTCGGTCCGTTCAGTTTAGAGGACGCTTTTTCACTGGACGATTTGGAGCAACTCTGTCATAGGGACGGCGTTTTAGAGGGGTTGCGCCCTGTTGAGACCGCACTGGACGACATCCCGGTGCTGGCCATAACGGAAAATGACGCAATCAACCTGAAACATGGACGAGCGATTGTCTTGCTCCCTTCATCAGAGCTTTTAGAATCCGAGTGGATTTTAGCGATGTATGACGGAAAGGCGATTGCTCTTTGTGAAACGGCTGAAGGTCAATTACGGCCCAAGCGAGTTTTCAATTTATAGGAACGGAGATATACGATGTCGATTACGCCAGAACGCAAAGCAGCTCTTATCGCTGAATATGCAACTAAACCCGGTGATACGGGGTCCCCTGAAGTTCAAATTGCGATCCTAACGGACCGCATTGTGACTCTTACGGAACACTTTAAAACGAATAAAAAAGACAATCACTCGCGCCGCGGGTTGTTGTTGATGGTCAACAAGCGCCGCAGCCTTCTGACGTATGTTCAGAAAAAAGATGATGCGCGTTATCAGGACCTCATCAAGAGACTAGGCCTTCGTCGTTAGGCAGGCCTAAAATCAAAAGAATTAAAGGCTGCCATTTCGGGCGGCCTTTTGCACATTATACGAATGTGCAAATCTGCGCATGAAGCGCGAATTTCAGGACCTAAAGAAAGTCCTGATTATATGTACGATGAAGAAAGAAACTGTACGATATGTTTGAAAAACACACTGTAGAAATCGAGTGGGCAGGACGCACACTCAAACTAGAAACTGGCGGCATGGCCCGTCAAGCCGATGGCGCGGTTCTCGTCACTTACGGAGATACTGTTCTCCTTGCCACTGTTTGTGCAAAGCGCGAAGAAAAGCCAGGACAGAGCTTCTTCCCACTGACAGTGAACTATATGGAAAAGTTCTACGCTGCGGGTAAAGTCCCAGGCGGTTATTTTAAACGCGAAGGCCGTCCAACGGAACGCGAAACACTGATTGCACGTTTGACTGACCGTCCAATTCGCCCGCTTTTCCCAAAGGGCTTTAAAAACGAAGTTCAAATCGTTGTAACTGTTCTACAGCATGACCTAGAGAACGAGCCTGATGTGCTTGGTATGATCGGCGCATCTGCTGCGCTGACGATTTCTGGCGTGCCTTTCCAAGGCCCAATCGCTGCGGCGCGTATCGGTCTTTTGGACGGTGACTATGTTCTTAACCCGACACTGGACGAGCTGAACGAATCAGAACTCGACCTTGTTGTTGCGGGTACATCTGACGCTGTCATGATGGTCGAATCACAAGCGAAAGAATTGACTGAAGAGCAAATGCTTGGCGCTGTTATGTACGCCCACGAGTCTTGCCAAGATGTTATCGACGCGATTAACAAGCTTGCGAAAAAAGCTGGTAAAACGCGTTGGGAATTCACAACACCTGAGCTTAAGGCTGAAAAGAAAGCCATGACTAAGGTTGCTGAAAAAGGCATCAAAGCGGCTTACAAAATGACTGACAAAATGGAACGTCAAGACGCGCTACGTGCAACACGCTCAGCGGCTTGGGATGAGCTTGGACGCTCAGAAGATAATCCAGACGGCATGGCCGACAATGTATTTTCTGATGTGTTTAAATCCATCGAGTCTAAAACGGTTCGGACAACTGTTATCAAAACGAAGAAACGTATTGATGGCCGTAAACTTGATCAGGTTCGCCCGATTGTTTCCGAAGCGGGTATCCTCCCGCGTACACATGGGTCTGCTTTGTTTACGCGCGGCGAAACACAGGCTTTATGTGTAGCAACGCTTGGCACATCAGATGATGAGCAATTTGTTGATCAGCTTACGGGCACGATCAAAAACAAGTTCCTTCTGCATTATAACTTCCCGCCATATTCAGTGGGTGAGTGCGGACGTATGGGCGGCACATCTCGCCGTGAGCATGGTCATGGTAAGCTCGCATGGCGCGCGCTACAGGCTGTACTCCCTACGCCAGAAGACTTCCCTTACACAATCCGTCTTGTTTCTGAAATCATGGAATCAAATGGCTCCTCTTCAATGGCAACAGTTTGCGGGTGTTCATTGGCTATGATGGATGCCGGCGTTCCGCTTAAGCGTCCAGTGTCTGGTATCGCGATGGGCCTTATCAAAGACGGCGACGACATGGCTGTTCTTTCTGATATTCTTGGCGACGAAGATCACCTCGGCGATATGGACTTTAAAGTTGCGGGTACATCAGAAGGTATCACGTCTCTTCAAATGGACATCAAAATCGCAGGTATCTCTGAAGAGATCATGACAACTGCACTTGAGCAGGCACATGCTGGCCGTCTTCATATCCTCGCAGAGATGAATAAAGCCCTCGAAGAAGCTCGCGGCGAAGTGGGTGAATTTGCACCGCGTATCGAAACGATGAAAATCCCGGTTGATAAAATCCGCGACGTTATCGGAACGGGCGGCAAGGTCATCCGCGAAATCGTTGACACAACAGGTGCCCGCGTTAGCGTTGAAGATGACGGCACAATCAAAATCGCCTCGACGGACAAAGCGTCTATCGAAGCGGCTATGGAGTGGATACACAGCCTGACAGCTGAGCCAGAAGTTGGCGTTATCTACAAAGGTAAAGTCGTCAAAGTTGTCGACTTTGGTGCTTTCGTGAACTTCTTTGGTAAGAAAGACGGCCTTGTGCATGTTTCTCAAATCAAACCAGAGCGCGTTAATCACCCATCTGATTTCCTTAAAGAAGGCCAAGAGGTTTACGTTAAACTTATGGGCTTCGATGACCGTGGTAAGGTTCGCCTCGCTATGAAATTCGTTGACCAAGAAACAGGTCTTGAGCTTCCGCGTGAAACACGTGACGACGATAAGAAAAGCGCGAAAAAAGACGATAGCGAAAAAGCTGAAAAGCCAAAGCGCAAGCGCCGCTCACCTAAAAAGAAAAAAGAGGAAGAGTAGCGAAACGTTCGAAATTAATTCAATGAATTGATTTCAGCCTAGCTCCGGTGCGGCCAGCCGCATCGCTACAATCTCAAAATAAGAAACCCGGTCCTAGTGGCCGGGTTTTTTGTTAGCTCTAAAACCAGAGATTAAACACTGAGTTACCGAGATATCTATTATTGGCGTCTCTTTCAGAGCCGCACGTGGCATGACGTGATAGGATATGAAACTAGGCGTGTGGGTAATTTTCAATAGAAGAGTATTGATTTGTGCAGGTAATAACCCGCTTTAACCTCTGGTTAACCATAATACATTTTGTACCTGCAAGTCATTCGCAAAGTTATTGACACTCATTCGCAACTGGCATATAAAGGACGTATGATACATTGCATCTGTAATAACATTAATACGGCCAAAGTTGATGCCGCAGCGGCGCAAGGCGCTGAGCGCGCGAGCTGTGTGATGAAGGCGTGTAATAAAAAATTTAACTGTGGCCAATGCCGGGCCGATATCAATGCGCGCTTGGCTGAATTTCGACAAACCCATCCTTTACTCGAAGCCGCAGAGTAGGTCTCTTTAAACTTGCGCCTCATTACCACCCTAATTACGTCAGTTTTCGCGACTAATTATCAGAAGCAAAGATAATTCTGCGAGTGATTTGCAGTCTCGTAGAATAACATTGACCGCGCGTGCGGACTCGTCAAATACTTAGAGGATAAATCAGGGAGACTCACATGCGCGGTGATAAAAAAGTCATTGAATTTCTTAATCTAGCTTTGAAAGCCGAACTGACGGCAATCAATCAATATTTTCTTCACTCACGTATGCTCAAAGACTGGGGCGTGTCTAAGCTTGCGAAAAAAGAATATGAAGAGAGCATCGAAGAAATGCAGCATGCTGATAAAATCATCGATCGTATTTTGTTTTTAGGCGGTTTACCTAACCTTCAAGATCTTGGGAAACTTTATATTGGTGAGACTGTCGAAGAAATTTTGACATGCGATATGAAGCTCGAAGATATAGCTATTCCTATTTACCGCGACGCGGTGGAACATTGCGAAAAGGTCCGTGATTACGGGACGCGGGATTTACTGCAATCAATTTTAGTCGATGAAGAAGAGCATGTTGATTTTCTTGAGACGCAGTTTGATCTCATCAAACAGATTGGCATTCAGAACTATATCCAAATGCAAAGCACTAGCGCTGAAGCTTAAATGAGGCTCAATAATGGGGTGTTTGAGAAAATTAAAAATATCCCTGACACCTTGACCCCGTCCATAAAATCTTTACCAATAATGTCATTAACCGCGAGGGGAAGCGTCTGCCCACATCTCTGGGATGAGAGACTGGCAACGGCCAACTTTACTTAAGCGAGGGGAAGCGCGTCCAATCAAAGAGATGCGGCCAACTTCATAACACCGAAGTCCAATATCCAATATGAGATATAAATGGACTCAAATTATGGGGAGAGATCATCAATGACTCTTACACTAATTATACTAGCGGGCTTGCTCGCGATTGCGTACGGGGTTGTCACCCGTGCCAGCCTGATGAAGGCTTCGACTGGGAATGAACGCATGAATGAAATCGCGGGCGCGATTCAGGAAGGCGCAAAAGCCTATCTCAATAAACAATATAAGACGATTGCCGTTGTTGGTATCGTTGTCACTGTCCTCTTGGGTCTCTTGTTCCAAAACGCGATTGCCCCTCTTGGCTTTGTGATTGGCGCTGTGCTCTCTGGTATTGCTGGCTATGTCGGGATGCTTGTCTCTGTGCAAGCTAATGTGCGTACAACAGAGGCGTGCCGCGGCTCTCTTGGCGCAGGTCTCGATATCGCGTTTAAAGCAGGCGCGATTACAGGCATGCTAGTTGCGGGCTTTGCTCTTCTCGGTCTTGCCGGATATTATGCGGTTCTGACGGGCGTTATGGGCGCAGATGCACGCGGGATTATTGACGGACTTGTGTCTTTGTCACTGGGCGCATCTTTAATCTCAGTCTTTGCCCGTCTTGGCGGCGGCATCTTTACTAAAGGGGCTGATGTCGGCGGTGACTTGGTCGGTAAAGTCGAAGCGGGTATCCCAGAAGATGATCCCCGTAACCCAGCGACAATCGCGGATAATGTTGGTGACAACGTTGGTGATTGCGCGGGTATGGCGGCTGACTTGTTCGAGACATATGTTGTGACCATCGCGGCCACAATGGTTTTGGGCTCAATCTTGTTTGGGAGTGTCGGGTCATTAGCGCTCTACCCAATGGCAATTGCAGCGGTATGTATTATCACATCTATCGCGGGTACGTTCTTTGTTCGTTTAGGTAAAGGCTCCGTCAATGTTATGGGTGCGCTTTATAAAGGCCTTATTGCTACGGGTATTCTCTCCGCTATCGCAATTGGTCTTGTGACGCATTTTATGGTCGGGTTCGGCGATATTGCTGATACGGGCATGACGGGTAAAGCGCTCTTTATCTGCGCGCTTATCGGGCTTGTTATTACAGGCGCTATTGTTGTTATTACGGAATATTATACGGGTACAAAATATAAACCTGTGCAGTCTGTTGCTGCGGCCTCTGAATCTGGGCACGGCACGAACGTTATCCAAGGCCTTGCGGTCTCTATGGAAGCGACAGCCATTCCTGTTCTCATCATCGTGTTTGGTATCATCACGACCTATAGCCTTGCGAACCTTTACGGTATCGCAATCGCTGTGACAGCTATGCTCGGCGTTGCGGGTATGATTGTTGCGCTCGACGCTTTCGGTCCTGTGACTGATAATGCGGGCGGTATTGCAGAGATGGCAGAATTGCCATCTGATGTACGTAAGACAACGGATACGCTGGACGCTGTGGGTAACACGACAAAAGCTGTAACTAAAGGCTACGCGATTGCATCTGCGGGTCTTGGCGCACTTGTGCTCTTTGCGGCGTATTACAAAGACATTGAGTATTTCTCGGCATTGCCAGGGAATGCACTCTCAGGTCTTGTGGCTGATTTCTCTCTGACTAATCCTTATGTGATTGTTGGTTTGTTTATTGGCGGTATGCTTCCGTATTTGTTCGGCGCTTGGGCAATGCAATCTGTTGGCCGCGCGGCCGCTGCGATTGTTGAAGAAGTCCGCCGTCAGTTTAAATCTGACCCGGGCATCATGGCGGGAACATCACGTCCTGATTATGCACGCGCTGTTGACCTTTTGACAGGTGCTGCGATCAAAGAAATGATTAAGCCATCGCTTCTACCTATTTTAGCTCCAATCGTTTTGTTCTTTGCAATCAAAATGATGGCCGGCACAGAGCAAGCGCTTGCTGCGCTAGGCGCTATGCTGATGGGCGTCATCGTCACAGGTCTCTTCGTTGCCCTCTCAATGACGGCCGGCGGCGGTGCTTGGGATAATGCCAAGAAGTATATCGAAGACGGTAACCACGGCGGTAAAGGCTCAGAGGCGCATAAAGCGTCTATCACGGGCGATACAGTCGGCGATCCTTACAAGGATACAGCTGGCCCAGCCGTGAACCCGATGATTAAAATCACAAATATCATCGCGCTTCTTTTATTGGCTGTTATTGCTCATTAATTAGAGCTTTAATGAAAAGAAAGGCCCGCCCTAAGAGGCGGGTTTTTTTATGTCTCATCAGTAAGAAGGCACAAGTTTTGCAAAGCTTTATCTCTTATTGATGAGAGAAAATATGCGTAGCTTAAATTTAGCTTTGGTTATCGTGCCACCTATTATTTTATGGTTGCTCGTACCTGCATTTGTAGCATCGACTTACTCTACCCTTGCGAAGGGCAGTGTGATTGGTCTTTTTCTCAGCTTATCATTCATTGGGATTTATGAACTTGGCTATAGCTATGTCTGTGAAAACCTCACTGAACAAGAATAACAAGTGTGTTAATGTGTGCCGGGCTCATAATTCATGTTTATCCCCAAACGCAATACCCGCTAATCCCGCCGCGCCAGAGCCTATAAGTTTAGGTGCAGTTTTGTGGTTCACGCCGCCTAAGGCATAGATAGAAATAGGCAGGTTTTGAACATTTGATTTAAGCCCTTCAATTCCAATCGGCTTACCCGCGCTGGAGCTTTGACTCTTGAAAATACTGGAAACGATAAGCGCGTTGAGGGGAGTAACATCATTTTGATACTCACCCGTCTTTATGCCTGCCATTGATATTATCCACTCAGGACATCTTTGCCGCCAGAGTGTTGGCGCGGTGACATGGGTGTCGCGCCGAAAGTGAACACCGTCTGCGCCGATAGCAATGGCAAGCTCTGGGTCTGCACCGATTAAAAGCTGTTGTGATTTTGCAAAGGTAGCTTGGCGCAGGGCTGAGGCTTCCTCAAACCTATTGGTTTTTCCAAAATGACGATAAATAATTGCGGCTCCATTGGGTAGGGCTTGAGCCGCTTTGATGACATTTGCTACGCGGGCAGGGTCAGTCATGAAGACGAGGGGGGATAGGCGGCAAGGTTTCGCGCGGGCGGCATATAATTTTGTTGCGGCGCGGGCCACGACATCACTTCCATTATAATCCCAGTCGGGGTAAGCGTCGGTTATGGTCAGTGGCATTGAAAAAAATACATCCATAGCGGAGAAGCGAAACTCTATCTTAGAGCTTATGAACGCGGCTGCCAAGCGCGCTGGGCGCATTGATTTGCCCCGCTTGATTGCTGTTTCGAAAGTTCAGCCTGATGCGCGCATTAAAGAGATGTTGGCTACGGGGCAGAAAGTTTTCGGAGAGAACCGTGTGCAAGAAGCCCAAACGCGCTGGGGGGAGACTTTTGCTCAAGCGCGGGAGGATATTCAATTACATCTCATTGGCCCGCTTCAAACCAATAAAGCCGAAGACGCCGTGAAACTCTTTGACGTTATAGAAACTGTTGACCGTGAAAAAGTTATCAAGGCTTTATTGAAAGCGGCTGATAAAGCCGGGCGTATGCCCGCGTTTTTGGTGCAGGTGAATACAGGTGAAGAAGATCAAAAATCAGGTGTTTTGCCTCAGGATTTGGACATGTTCTTAGCGCGCCTAAAATCTGAATATGAGCAGGTCCCAAAGGGCTTGATGTGTATTCCGCCGCAAGATGAGGCGGCGTCTCCGCATTTCTGGCTGCTTAAAAAAATGGCGGATAAGCATGAGCTCAAAACTATTTCTATGGGCATGAGCGGTGACTTTGAAACCGCTATTGAACTTGGTGCAACTCACGTCCGTGTCGGTTCGGCCTTGTTTGGGGCACGAAACTACGCTTAACTCTCCTAAGTAAATAGAGCCCAATAGAGGCTTTTGATATGGGGATGAGTATGCGAATTTTTCTAAAGCTAATGGGCGGCCTGTTTGGTTTTGCACTCTTGCTATTAGCCTATCTCTTCGTTTGGCCCGTCTCTATTGACCCTGTAGAGTGGTATGCGCTTCCTGATAAAGGCTATGTTAAAGCCTTTGCGCCCAACACGAATCTCGCGAATTTAGAGCGGCTTTCGATTGGCGACATCCACGGCCCCGAAGATGTGGTTATGCATAAAGGCAAGCTATATGTTACCTCCCAAGAAGGGAAAATCATAGAGATTGACCCAACCGCTAATACACACCGTGAATATGCCGACACGAAAGGGTCTGCGCTCGGCATAGAAGTCGACGGCGCAGGAAACCTGATTATTGCTGATGCTTTTAAAGGTCTTTTGTCTGTAGCTTCAGACGGCACAGTGACGGTGCTGACGAATAGCGTAAACGGAACACCGATCGCTTTTGCGGATGATTTAGACATCGACAAAGACGGCGTAATTTACTTCTCTGATGCTTCAACAAAATTTGGCGCGCAGGCGGTTAACTCAACATTATCTGCCAGTTTACTCGAAATAATGGAGCATAGAGGCACAGGCCGTTTATTGGCCTATGACCCAAGCACTCAGAAAACCCGTATTATCAAAGAGGGGTTTGTGTTCTCAAACGGTGTTGCCTTGACAGAGGCGGGCGATATTTTGATGAATGAGACGGGCACCTATCAAGTGCATAAAATATCTCCTGATGGGACAAGCGACGTTCTCATAGATAATCTTCCGGGCTTTCCAGATAATATTAATCGCGGGCCTAAACTTGCGGATGGCCGCGAGACTTTTCTAGTCGGTATCATAAGTCAGCGTTCAAAATGGCTTGATGATAATTCGGCAAAACCAATGGCTCGTAAAGTCGCCATGCGCCTGCCAGCCGCCTTGCGGCCCCAATCAGTAAGCTATGGCCTCATTGTGCAAATCGACGGGGAGGGCGAAATTATAAAAACATGGCAGGACCCAACTGGGGGTTACCCGAATGCGACGGGGGCAATTGTCGCTGAAGATGGTTATATGTATGTCTCTAGCCTAACGGCCCCTGATTTAGGACG
>JALZWM010000123.1 GCA_023300105.1 Hellea sp. | reverse complement strand
CGGAGTATATCTGCGCCGTTAGCCGCTGACCAGAGCGCGGCCGCGATGCTACCGCCTATGCGGTCATCGGCTAGGCTTCCGTCTATCTTTCCGATAAAGCTCTTACGGGACGCGCCCATTAAGAGCGGACAACCGAGCTCTTTAAAACTGGCTAGCAGGTTCAGAATAGCAAGGTTATCTTCTTGGCGTTTGCCAAACCCGATACCGGGGTCGATGGTGATATTGCTGCGCTCTATCCCTGCAAAATCGCAGGCGTCTATACGTTTGGAGAGCCAGTCTTTGACCTCATAAGCAGGAAACTCATAATGCGGATTATCCTGCATTGTATCGGGGGCGCCTTGGGCATGCATTAAGATAACACGGCAGGCAAGGTCTGCCGCCACCGCCTCTGAGCGGCTGTCATAGGTCAGGCCCGAGACATCGTTCCATATATCTGCGCCCGCAAGGATAGCCGCCTCTGCGACCTCTGGCTTCCGCGTATCGATAGAGATGACAGGGTCAATTTCAAAGTGCCGCGTGGCGTGGCGCAGCTCTATGATAACGGGAACGGTGCGGCGGACTTCTTCTTTGACATCGATTGTCACAGCGCCGGGCCGCGTGCTCTCGCCGCCAATATCAATGATATCCGCGCCAAGCTCTAAAAGCTCTAAGGCTTGCTGTACGGCGGCGTCGAGTTCATCGAAACGTCCGCCGTCAGAGAAGCTATCAGGCGTGACATTCAAAATGCCCATGACTTGAGGCCGTTTAAACATTTACACGCCCCTTCATCCCGACCTATTGTTTGAGACTTCAAACAATTTGAGTCCGGACCCATCATTCGAATTAGCACGGAGTGCCGATCGCAGGAGGTGGGCCCCGTTTTTCAACGGGGTGATTGGAGATTTATAGGTTTTAAGCTTCAGGCTGAGCTCCGCCTAATGGCTTCTTACGCGTTGTCGGCACAGCGGACACAGAAGGCTTCGCGCCCTTCGCCCCATCAGGACGCTTCGGCTTGATACCATCAGAAAGAAGCACTTCAATCTCATCACCAGACAACGTCTCATATTCGAGCAACGCTTCGGCCAAATCGACCCAGTTTTTCTTCTTCTTTTTCAGAATTTTGGTCGCCGTATCATGGGCGTCCGTAATAAAGCGTTTAATCTCGGATTCGATTAAGCTGGCCGTTTCTGGTGAGATAGATGAGCCGCGCCCGATACCAGGATGAAAGCTATTACTATCTGTATTCTTATAAGCAATCGGGCCAATCGCGTCCGATAGTCCCCACTCAGTGACCATAGCCGTCGCGATACGCGTGACTTGTTCGATATCTGAACTCGCGCCAGATGTGACTTTGTCATAGCCAAAGTGTAGTTCTTCCGCCGCGCGGCCGCCCATGGCCATCGCCATACGCGCAATCATTTCTTCGCGTGATTGTGAAATTTGATCCCGTTCAGGCATATATTGAACCATCCCCAGAGCGCGTCCACGCGGGATAATTGTCGCCTTATGGATTGGCAAACTTCCCGGCATGTTCAGGCCAACAATAGCATGACCCGCTTCGTGATAGGCGGTCATCGCTTTTTCTTCGTCGCTCATCATGAGTGTGCGGCGCTCGGCCCCCATCATGACTTTGTCGCGGGCATCTTCGAATTCACGCATAGTGATTTTCAGCTTGTTACGACGCGCCGATAACAGAGCCGCCTCGTTCACAAGGTTCATCAAGTCAGCACCAGAGAAACCTGGAGTTCCGCGCGCGATGTATTTCACATCAAGTTCGGCCGCAATTGGCTTTCCTTTCATGTGGACTTCGAGAATTTTCTCGCGGCCTTGGATATCAGGATAAGGCACTTCGATTTGACGGTCAAAACGGCCCGGACGGAGCAAAGCTTTATCCAGAACGTCAGGACGGTTGGTCGCCGCAATAATGATAATACCTTCATCGCCTTCAAAGCCATCCATCTCGACGAGGAGTTGGTTCAAGGTTTGCTCACGTTCTTCATGCCCCCCAGATGTTCCAACACCGCGGTGACGGCCAACTGCGTCAATTTCATCAATAAAGATAATACAGGGTGCATTCTTACGGGCCTCTGCGAACATATCTCGTACACGCGACGCACCAACACCCACAAACATTTCAACGAAGTCAGAGCCAGAAATTGTAAAGAACGGAACACCCGCCTCACCTGCAACGGCGCGGGCAAGAAGTGTTTTACCTGTCCCCGGAGGACCGACAAGCAATGCACCCGTTGGAATACGCGCGCCAAGGCGTGTAAAGCGACCTGGGTCTTCAAGGAATTCGACGACTTCTTTCAGGTCATCTTTGGCACTTTCAACACCCGCAACGTCATCAAAGGTTACGCGCTTCGTATTCTCCGTCAGCATTTTCGCGCGAGACTTACCAAAATTCATCGCGCCGCCGCGCCCCCCACTCTGCATAGAGCGGAAGAACAAAATCGAAATACCTACAATTAAGATAAGCGGCAAGGCATTCAACATTACCGTCATTAATGTGCTGGTACGTTTAATTTCTTTAAAAGCATAAGGTACACTATTAGCTTCAAACATTTTGATGGTTTGTTCACTCTGGTAAACAGGGCCATTTACGACAAAGTTCTTGCCTTCAGTTGTTTTACCAGTGATTTTACCATCTGTGTCAGCAATAAGAGCTTCTTCAATTTCGCCCGCCGCTGATTTTTTGACAAGTTCAGAATAAGTATAGGACGTCGGTCCGCCATCCGCTTGTAGCGTCGACTGAGACATAGTTATCATAACGAGGAACAGGGTAATGATAAGTCCCCAGACCGCAACATTACGCATTGATTTATTATCCATGACTACTCACTAAATTTATATATATAAGTCGTTTCATAACACATAGGCATTACAAAGTTAAAATAAAGAACTTGTGACCGAAAAATAATCAACTTTCTGTCTTTTAACATTGTTTACCCAAAAGCGCGGCTTCGAGTCGGGGCTTTACCAGCGAAATAACCTCAGCGCACTCTATTTCATCATAAGCATAAGCCATGCCCTCACGAATAATTACAGGTGAGATAGGCCGGACAGAGCGGTGAAGCGCCGCAAGACATTTCTTAAGTCGTTGTGAGCGCGGTACATCCAGCCCAAAATTAGCTCGAACTTGATAACCTTCCGTCGTTGAGGAGACCATGAAGCGGCCGTCCCATATCTGAGCTTCAGCCGTTAACGGCATAGATATCGCGCGAGGTTTAAGGCCGCTATCACTACGGCCTCTCACGGCCACAGGATCGCGGCTTACAATCAGCGCCTCTTTGTCTTTGACAGCTTGCGCCCCCAGTAATGTAATTGCGCCGACTTCGCCTAGTTTAAGTTTTTTATGTAACGCCCTTAACCGGGAACTCGGAATGGACGCCCCGCCTCCGCCGACACTCCGCAGGCCGAGTCCAAGTAGCGCTACAGACGGCATAGACTGAAACACAATTTCACCCCCAAGACCAAATTGGGCCGTCTTTAATTCAGCTAGAAGGTTTTCACATTCCCATGACACACCATTGGATAACTCATGCGCGGTTTCAATAAGGTCTGACTTTAAGGCGCTGTGGGTCTTTAAATAATCGCGGGCTCTGATACGGCTATAATCACGGTTTTGATTACTAGGATCTTCTGCCCAGTGTAAATTATGAAACATATTATAATCGCGCAAAGCTTGCCGTGTTACACCTAGCAAGGGACGGCAAATATTGACTTCAGCCAGCTCTGGCCAAACGGGGGCGTATGTAAGTCCAGACATACCTGCTGCGCCGCGCCAATCTGTGTGTTTATCATAACGCATCAATAGCGTTTCCGCTTGATCATCTAGGCTGTGAGCAGTCAGCAAATATCCAATAGCTGCGCGGCGACATTCATCGCCCATAAGACCATAACGCGCGCGCCTCGCCTTTTCTTGAAGGCCCGTTTTTGGAACATTATTATCCCATGTCAGAACTTTAGTTTCATATCCACAGATTTCCGCGAACGTTTTAGCAGCAGAGGCTTCGGTGTGTGACCCTGAGCGCAAAGCATGATCGACGATAAACACGGGGCCACGTTGGGGATGGTTTTTAAGCGCGTGCACTAGTGCCGTGCTATCCCCTCCGCCTGAAAAGGCGATAGCAAAGCGACTATCTTTATTTGGCAATAATTGCTCTAATTGAGATATAAGGTGCGCAACAAGCATGCGCTCACTTATCAGCTTATATGATTAGCATCCAGCGCTTAACGCCAGCTTAGCATCCCGTACGGGCAGCCTCTACGCGTGCCTTTTCCTTGGTGCTAGAAGACGCATTAGGAAATTGTGCGGGAAAAGTTGCCAAAGTTTGGCACGCTTCAGCTTTATTTCCAAGCTCGCGTAATGTTGCTGCAAGGCGAACCATAGCATCTGGCGCTTTAGTACCCTTAGGGTCTGCTCTCATAGACGTAATATAAGCATCAGCCGCATCGGCATACCCACCGCGTACAAAATAGCTTTCTCCAAGCCAGAAATTTATTTCGCCCTTATCGGAGGCGTCTGGATTATATTCTAGATATTGTTTGAACGCCGTTTGCGCGCCAACGAAATCACCTTCGGCCATTTTCGTTTGCCCTGACTTTCCAAGCTCTGTGACATCATTCTGATAAGTCTCATTCTGATATCGTTCTTGAACCCCAATTGTTTGTTCTTTAAAAATAGGCGCGCTGGGTATCTGCGACAATTGTCCAGAATCATATGAGGGCTCAAAATAAGGCGCGGCTTCAACAACTGTGCCCGCACTATAACCACCGCCTTGACCATATGTTCTCGGCTCATAAGGGTTAGACTGGGCAACAGCAGGCGCGCGGGTTTCAGTTGAAACAAGATCAACGGCGTCCAGATGAATTTGCATGCGGTCGATTAAGGCCTGTTTGGTTTGAAGTTCCACCGCCAGCGCATCAACCTGCTGCAAAAGTTTATCGCGCTCAAATCGTAAGGTCTCAACTTCTCCCGTCAATGTCCGCTGGGATATCTCAAGCGAGTCCATACGTTGCATGAGTCTTTCAGCTGCTGGATCTCCCGTAAGCATACGCGATTCAAGTGTTGTAAGGCGTTGCGCCAATTGCGCATCAACAGCAGCAAGCTCTTTCTTACTCTGCGAATAAGCTGGTGCGGCCAATAATGATGTAGAAATTAAAAGTGCGGAGATAAAGCTACGCATGGAATATATCCTTATAAATACAGTTTGGCCAAATTAAAAAGTCGGGTCAGGTAATGACCCGACTATAAAGCGGAATTATGACAATATGGATTAAAAGGCAGTTAAAATTAACCGACTGTCCCGCGAGTTACATTTGTATGACCATTTCGATTGCGAGCCCATCCAGACTCACTTGAACGCCCATCAATCGGACGCTCTTTACCATAAGATACCGTTGTCAAACGCGACGGACGAATGCCTTGCCCAACCAAAAATGATTTAACGCTTTCAGCACGGCGCGCAGCTAATGCTAAATTATATTCTCTTGTGCCCCGCTCGTCTGCATTGCCTTCAATAATCGCATCCACATTCGTATAGGTCTTTAGCCAATCAGCTTGGCTGTTAAGAGCATTGCGGGATTCCGTATTGAGATCATAGCGGTTATAATCAAAAAACACTCTAGGC
>JALZWM010000122.1 GCA_023300105.1 Hellea sp. | reverse complement strand
GGTGATGTCTTTATTGTAGTGCCGAGCGTTTATAGAGGCGGCAAACACTGGGTACTACCTAGTGATGATTTAAAGAGAAAATCTAAACTTGAACGTATTGTCAGGCCTAATTATGTAACGCCTTACGGCAGTTCAGGACGGCTATTTGCCCCTTATTATAGACAAGCCTCACTTTACGCTTTTATGACAAGACGAGAAGACGCTCGAAAAGCACATGACTTTGCCTATCAAGACGTTAAGCGGGCCTTCTCTTATTTTCTAAAGAATTCCCCGCCAGAACGTCCCATTGTTTTAGTTGGCCATAATCAAGGGGCTAGCCACGTGCAACGTTTGCTCGCTGACTTCTTTCAAGGAGGTTTAAAAGCGCGTCTTGCAGCGGCATATGTCATAGATTACCCTCTTCCACTGGATTTATTTGAGAGCACCTTAAAAGGCCACAGCCCTTGCGAAACAGAAACTGACACGAATTGCATCAATGCTTTTGGAGCCTTCATGCCGGGCGATGATGTTATTGCAAAACGTTTCGTTTCTCGCCTCTTAGTTCATGATGGTGAGGATTACACGACGGTTGAAGGCAGAGACTTGCTCTGTACAAACCCCCTCGTTTGGAACCGATCAAGCGATTATGCTCCGCGAAGATTGCATTTAGGCGGCGTTGCTGCTGAAGGTCTTGATCCTAACATGAAGCCCGCACCGAGGGCCAAGCAAGTCGGCGTAGAGTGTCAAGATGGCATTCTTTATGTCGATAAGCCTCGGCGCTCATTTAGACGCCCTATTCAGGTCGGTTCGAAATTTAGAACCCTGCCCTCTAACCTTTTCTATGAAGATTTAAGGGTGAATGCTGAAAAACGCGTCATGAACCTTATAGATAAAGGACAGCTCCCTAAACGCGTAAAGAAATTGGATGATCTCGACATTGTCGAAATCATCGATAGCCCTGTAACGCCAATTAAAAATTAAGACTTAGCCAAATCATCAAAGCGTTTTATATCGCGTAATAAGTCTTCGAATTCATCCATAGGAATCATATTCGGACCATCAGACGGGGCACTATCTGGGTCGGGGTGCGTTTCCATAAACATAGCCGCCACGCCAATAGCTGCAGCTGCGCGGGCTAAAGGCGGAACAAATTCACGCTGCCCACCAGAAGTGCCGCCCTGCCCGCCAGGCTGCTGAACGGAATGGGTTGCATCAAAAACAACGGGCGAGCCAAAACTTTTCATAATCGGAAGTCCACGAAAATCAGTGACTAAAGTGTTATAACCAAAGCTTGCCCCCCGCTCACATGCCATAACATTAGGATTGCCCGCTTCGACAACTTTATGAAGGACATTCTTCATATCCCACGGAGCTAAAAATTGCCCCTTTTTTACATTGATAACCTTATCTGTTTTCGCTGCGGCCACAAGCAAGTCTGTTTGACGGCATAAAAAAGCAGGGACTTGCAGCATATCTACAACTTGGCCAACTTCCGCAGCTTGTTCAGCCGTATGGATATCAGTGACGCAAGGCAGACCAATTTGAGTTCTTATTTCCTCGAAAATCGGAAGCGCTTTAGATAACCCGACACCACGCGGTGAATGGATGCTGGTTCGGTTCGCTTTGTCATAAGAAGATTTATAAACAATATTGAGACCGACGTTCTCAGAGATTCGCTTTAACCGCTCAGCTGTCATTAACGCATGATCTCGGCTTTCCATAGCGCAAGGCCCCGCGAGTATCGTCAGCGGGAGTTTGTTCCCAATTTTATAGCTACCGCCCTTAGGCGCAGGCATTGAAATTATAGCATTTGCTTTTGTCATGACCATCTTCTTCGTTGTTAGCCCGAGATAACATGAAATTTTAGTAAAAACACATCTATTCGCATGCCATAGCATCAATAAATCTTGCGAAATATTTTCAATTAGTTAGCTGTTAGATATACTCATATTTTGGAGCTCACCCGTGCCTGCAACATCTATCTTAGACCTTATCGGAAATACACCACTTTTACGCCTCAACGGGGCCTCAGAATTAACAGGCTGTGAGATATTAGGAAAGGCCGAGTTCTTGAACCCAGGACAATCGGTTAAAGACCGTGCAGCCCTGAGTATTATCAGAGCCGCTGAAGCCAACGGTTCTTTAAAATCTGGCGGCGTTGTTGTAGAAGGTACTGCAGGCAATACAGGCATTGGACTTGCGATGGTCTGCTCTGCACTTGGTTACAGATGTAAAATCGTAATGCCCCGCACCCAAAGTCAGGAAAAGAAGGACGCGGTTAAACTGCTCGGTGCAGAACTCATCGAAGTGGACGCAGTCCCTTACGCAAATCCAAATAACTATGTTCACTTTTCCGAACGGCTTGCAAAAGAAACACCCGGCGCAATTTGGGCTAATCAATTTGATAATACGGCAAACCGAGACGCGCATGTTCAATCAACAGGGCCTGAAATATTTGAGCAAACTGATGGTAAAGTCGACGGCTTTGTTTGCGCGGTTGGGTCTGGTGGAACTTTGGGCGGCGTGTCGTTGGCTTTAAAAGCACGAAACCCCAATATACAAATTGGCGTCGCCGACCCTCACGGCTCAAAAATGTATAGCCACTATAAGAATGGAACGCTTGAAACAGAAGGCGGATCGATTACAGAAGGTATCGGCCAAGGACGTATCACTGAAAATTTAAAAGACATAATCGTCGATAAGGCTTACCGCATATCCGATAAAGAAGCTTTAGAAATCATATTTGAACTCAACCAATTAGAAGGTATCTGCCTTGGCGGCTCATCTGGTATTAATATCGCCGGCGCTATCCACATGGCACGAGAACTAGGCCCGGGGCATACGATAGTCACAATTCTTTGCGATTATGGTCAACGCTATCAATCAAAAGTCTATAACCCTGAATTCTTAAAAGAAAAAGGGCTGCCTGTACCGTCATGGCTGACCTAGTTACAGTAGACTGGCTGGCGGCTAATTTAGATTCCACTGATATAAAAATATTGGATTGCACATGGGCTATGCCCGGTGAAACGGCTGAGCTTCCTATAGGAAACATACCCAAGTCTCAATATTTTGATATTGATGACATAGCTGATAAGTCTAGCCCTATGAAGCATATGCTGCCTACGGGCGCTGAGTTTGCCAAGGCGACGTCTTCTATGGGTATTAAGAACTCAGACCATGTTATTTGTTATGACCGCCACGGCATCTTCGCTGCGCCTCGCGTATGGTGGAGTTTTAAAACCTTCGGGCATGAAGCTGTATCTGTTTTAGATGGCGGACTTCCGAAGTGGCTAGAGGCTAAATTACCAGTATCATCGACCTATCACTCACCTAAAAATATCAGCCAGTTTGAGATCAAAACGCCTATTCTAAAAGTAACCGATGCCAAATGTGTTCTTGATGCTGTAAACACAGATATTCAAATTGTGGATGCGAGGCCACTTGGGCGGTATAATGGCACGGCACCAGAACCCCGCGCTAGCCTACGTTCAGGTAGAATACCTAGCAGTCTTTCCCTTCCCTTTGGGACTTTAAAGTCAGCAGATGGGACGTTGCTTCCACTCGCAACACTAGCGGCATTAGTTGGCGCTGCAGGAATTGACCTCAATAAACCCATTATAACCAGCTGCGGATCTGGAATTACAGCAGCAGGTATATCAATGATTCTTCACCGGCTTGGCGCAAAAGACATAACGCTCTATGATGGATCATGGACAGAATGGGGAGCATCAGAGTTCCCCATAGAATTATAGCGAAACGATAATGAAAAAAGAAACAAAGTTTGCACATATAGGCGCGCCAAAAGCAGGTCTGGGAACAGCGGTTAATCCCTCTATTACCCGTGCGTCCACACTCTTATTCGACCGCGCTGAAGATCTTTATAGGTCTGATGTACGCGGTTATGGACGCCATGGCTCTAACGTTCATGATGCCCTAGCGGACGCTTTCACAGAGTTAGAAGGCGGCGCAGGCACTGTACTTTTTCCATCAGGCCTTGCCGCGTGTTCCAATGCAATTCTCTCTCAAGTTAAAGCAGGTGATCATATCCTCCTGACCGATTCGTCTTATGGTCCCACACGAAAGTTTTGTGATGGACACCTTAAAAAAATGAACATTGAGACGGAACTCTATGACCCGAGAATTGGCGGCAATATTTCAAAGCTCATAAGAGACAATACCTCTTTGATTTTGATGGAGAGTCCAGGCTCGCTATCATTCGAAATCCAAGACATTCCAGCCATATGCGAGGCCGCGAAGGCCAAAAATGTGGTTACAATAATTGATAATACATGGTCCGCAGGATTGTCATTTAGCCCACTTAAATTAGGTGTAGATATAAGCTGTCATGCCGCAACGAAATATTTTGGCGGCCATAGTGATGTTATGTCTGGTGCTGTGGTAAGCCGAACAAAGCCATTACATAATGCCGTCAAACAAACAGCTGTTCATCTTGGGAATGCATCCTCACCTGATGATGCCTATCAAATCCTTCGCGGATTTAGAACCGTGGTCACACGGTTTCGCCAACAAGAAGCGACAAGCCTTGCTCTCGCAAATTGGTTATCAACGCACGAACATATCGTGCAAGTTCTACACCCTGCTCATCCCGACCATCCAGATCATAAACTTTGGCAGCGCGATTTCACTGGCGGCGGCTGTATCTTTAGCGTTGTTTTCAAACCCTGTAGCAAAGAACACGTATTGGCTTTCGTAAATGCCCTTAAAGTATTTGGAATTGGCTATTCTTATGGAGGCTTTGAAAGCCTCTGTATCCATTGCGATCCACAGTTAAAACGAAACCATGCCACCCCGTTTGAAGGTCCTCTCGTAAGATTTGCATGTGGGCTAGAGCACATGGACGACTTAAAAAATGATATAGAACAGGCCTTTAATGAAGTTTTTTAACCTCAAAACAGGGTTGTTCTTAAGTTTATGCCTTTTGACTGTTTGTATGATGTCATCATGCGTAGGTACTGGGGCTAGAACCTTAATAATGACAGCCCCTAAGACGCCGTTGAAGATAAAAGCAACACCTCCTATTACGGCAAACACTGCGGCCGAATGGGAAAGTCAAAAGACACAAATTTTCCATACACTTGAACGTGAAGTCTATGGAGCCCTTCCCAAGACACGCAGCGCTCAAATTAAGGCATCTCGGACACTTGATAGCGAAGACTTAAACGTAACAGCTGAAGAACTCACGCTTACATCAAGCTACGCCATTAATCAGGACTTGAACGTAGATAATTTGGAAGCCAACAATACGGTAAGACAAGAACGCGAAGTCGAATTCACAGTCGTCCTCATTACGCCAGAAAATATAGAGGGGCCTTTACCTGTTATAATAATGGGGAACTTTTGCCCTAATCATAATGTTATTCCCCTCAAAGGCATTTCAAAACCAACAGAAGGCACATTCTCTTGTGATGGCGGCGGTTTTATGTCCAAAGTATTTGGGTATTTCTTTGGACGATATATTCGCACACCGCCTATTCAAACAATTATTGATAAAGGCTATGCCCTCGCCGTCGTGTTTCCTTCAGATGTCTTTCCTGACCGCTCTTC
>JALZWM010000121.1 GCA_023300105.1 Hellea sp. | reverse complement strand
AAGTGGCTCCCGAAAGCGCGGTAGAAGAGACATCATCAACGTCTTCAGATAAGCCTAAGCGCCGTGGGTGGTTTGGACGCCGTAAGAAAGACTAAGGCCTGTCGACTACTATGAATTGTGGGAGCTTACATTGAGTGGCCCGCAATCACAGATTAGATAAGCCTAAGCGCAACGGGGTGGTTTGGACACCGTAATAAAAAAGACTAACCGCCTGTCGACTAACTATGAATTGTGGGAGCTTTTAAATTGAGTAGCCCGTAATTAGACTAACCTTACGGCTAAAGTATGTCTTTGGTTTGCACTTTATTTATATACAACTCTAGTCAGCGCCGTGTTTTATGCGCATGGTTAGCACATATACGGAGGCAAAGCGTGATAACAGCCGACTCTAAAATTACAATTTCCGACAGTGAATTCCTATCAATCCTGACGCATATTCAAAATGCTAAGTCACTTGATAACCTCTTCAGCTCAATCATAGGTACATTAGGGATAAAAAGAATAAGTTATCACCATTTAATTGATATTGGAGAGTTTCATCTGCAAGATCGAAAACGATACTTTAGTTATAACTTACCACAAGAACTCATTAATTTTTTCGAAAATTACTATAATCCAAATAATGATCCAGGCGTAGTAAAAGTCTTTTCTAAAGGGCACTTTGTGTGGCTGTCTGACATGTTAACCGACCCTGTCGTTATTCAGAAAGGTGCTAAGTCTAATATTGAAGATCTTATTTCCAAAATTGGTGACGGGCTTCTTATTCCGCTATACGGCCCTCAAAATAGGCGCGGATATCTCAATCTTTTTTTCGGTAAGGATAAAACGGCCTTCGCACCTTTGTTTTCTTGGCAAATTCAAAGTTTAGCGCAAATTACACATGTGAAGTACACGCTGATGCGCTTAAATCTTGAAACAAAGGTGAAGCTGACTAAAAGGGAATCTGACGTCTTGGAATTGATTACACTGGGTAAAACTAATCCTGAAATAGGGATTATTCTTCAAATTTCAACCAACACTGTTTCAGGTTATGTAAAACAAATTTTTCTCAAATTTGGAACTTCGGATAGAGTTACGACCGCCTTGCGGGCCCGCTCATTAAGCTCCCGCTTTTAACGATTTTGTTCTGCATATTGAAAAAGGCTAAATGCCAACCTGTCGAGTAAGTTCATGTCATCCGTCTGTTTGAAACATTTAGCAGACTCCCATAAACTCTTTATAACCCGAAAGTCTTCATCATTTGATATCTCAAACTTAGTAGTTTTTTCTAAAATATCTTCTTGAAGAGATAATAGCTTATATTCGAGGGCCGTTATTTCAGCATCTCTCTTCAAATCAGAACCTGGTTCGTGCAAAGCGCATTCCTGCAACGTTAAAGCCGCCACTTGATAACTCATCTCCAAGTCAATATTTCGTAAGTCTTCAGTTTTTGATGTCATGAATGTTCCCTTAGTGTAAAACCGAATCATAACGGCCCACCTAGATAGATTGAATCATTCTAAATCTTCGCGATACTGCGTAATCACACCCCTGCAAATGAGGGGGGTATATACACCTATTAACGTCGCCAACACCCTGACTTACCGCCTTGCTTCTCAGTCAGCATAATTTCGCTAATTATCATATACTTATCTGCGGCCTTCAGCATATCGTAGATCGTTAGGCATGCGACGCTGACAGCCGTAAGGGCTTCCATCTCAACGCCAGTCTGCCCGCTTGTCTTTGTTTCAGCAGAGACAGTTAATCCCGGAAGATTAACATCAATTTCTATACGGACATTGACTTTCGACAATGGCAGAGGATGGCACAGCGGAATAAGATCGCTTGTCCGCTTAGCACCCATTATACCCGCAAGCTCTGCGACTGAGAACACATCACCTTTCTTAGTATCACCCTTTTGAACCAAGGCTAATGTTGCGTGCCCCATTTTGACATGACCAATGGCGACCGCCTTGCGCGTTGTCACAGCTTTGCCTGAAACATCAACCATGGCCGCGCGGCCCGTTTCATCAAAGTGAGTTAACTTGGTCATTAGACCTCTCCAAAGCGCGGCATCAAATCAATCATGTTACAAGGGCGGTGACGGCTATCCAGTTGCGCGGCAATAACTTTATCCCAGCCATCTTTAACTGCACCGTTTGACCCAGGAAGGCAAAAAATAATCGTCCCTCCCGCCAAACCCGCACACGCACGTGATTGCAATGTCGAAAGGCCAATTGTTTTGAAACTCTCTTGATGGAAAATAACTGAGAACCCGTCGATGACCTTATCAAATAGTGGCGTGACGGCTTCGACCGTAATATCGCGCCCTGTGAGGCCAGTACCTCCAGTCGAGATAACAACATCTATTTTTGGGTCATCTATCCAGAGCTGCAACTGCTCGCGTACGCCCTCAATCGTGTCGCGCACAATTTCGCGCCCCATAACCATGTGCCCCGCGTTTTCGATACGTGCTTGCAGGACATCGCCAGATGTATCGTTTTCGCGGGTCCGTGTATCTGATACGGTTAAAACAGCGACAGAGACCGGTTTAAACTCAAAGCTCTCGTCAATTCCGGCCATTACAGACTCCATCTTTTTTTATCGTCAATATCTTGGGCGCGGGGCTCAATCCAGTTTTGTTTACCACCAACCGTCTCTGACTTCCAGAACGGAGCCTCTGACTTCAAGTAATCCATCAAATAATCTGCCGCTTCAAAGGCAGCACGCCGATGCGCGCTCGCAGTTGCAACAAAGACAATCGGTTCATCTGCTGTCATCGGGCCAACACGGTGAATGATGCTCCAACCTACCAAAGGCCAGCGGTCTTCTGCGAGAGTAGCAATGCGCGATATCTCAGCCTCAGTAAAATCTGGATAATGGGAGAGCGTGAGCGTTAAGTCTTGATCAGCACCTCTCACTAGTCCTGTAAAAGCGACAATAGCCCCAGCGCCCTTTACGGCATCACGAAAGGTTTTGTGCGCGGCCTCAGGGTCAAAGGCATCTGCTGATATTTGCAAAAAACGAACGTCCATTACCCCCCGCTCAACGGCGACATAAAGGCCACTTCATCATTGTTTGATAGTGCTGTATTTTGCGTAATAATAGTTTTGTTGACAGCAATACGATTACCAATTTTCGACAGTTCCTGCGCCAAGGTTTCATTACCCCTAGATAACCATACCCTCAGGCTATCTGTATCAATCACGCCCTCTGGCAGAGGCGCAGAGATATTTGGCGAAACATCGCCCAGACGACCAAAAAACAATATGTCCATCACACACCTAACTGCGCATTAAGCCACGCCAAATTTTCAGGCCTATCAATATCCTGTGCAGCTCGTTTTGATAAGGGAAGATGTGCAGAATTCGCACTTTCAAACAATTGCTTTGCACCGCCTTTAGGGTTTATTTTTAACAACATAGAGACCTTAGACCCACGCAATGATATTGGCGGCAAAGTTGTATTATTACATGTACTTATCACCATTTCTTTATCATAAAGCATATCAATTAAAGACCTTAAATGCGCGGAAGGCACAAAGGGCATGTCTCCTAATAGAATACATATAGCTTCGTAATTTTGAGACATCGCCTTTATCGCCGCGAGAATAAGCGAGCTTCCTTGCCCCTGTTCTGGCGTTGCGTTTTCAATTAAATCATAGCCCTCACTTTCAAAAAGCGCACGGCGCTTTATGGAGGTTTTTGGAATTATCCCAAAACGCGCCGCAAAAGGGACTGGCGCAGCCGTATCAATAACATGGGATAAAACGGGTTTTCCACCAAGATCTGCCATGAGTTTATCTTCTACGCCAAAACGTATTGACAGTCCTGATGCCAAGATAAAAAGAGCGCAATTTTCGGGCTTCACAATCGCCCCGCATCTTGCGCCGCTTTGACGATTTCAGCCAGCGTTGATAGGGCTAATAAATTTGCATCACGCATAGATGGTATAATCCCAATAGGGCCGCGAATGCGGGCAATGTTCTCTGGTAAAATCTCCCGCGCTCTTAACATCGCAATTCGGTTTTCATGCGTTCGCGGGCTTCCCATTGCGCCTATATAAAAGGCATTCCCTGCAATGGCTTGCTCAAGCAAAGCCCCTTCCCAATCATGGTCATGAAACATTAAAACAACAGCGGACCATGCATCATCATGTACAGCGGGCGGGCGGGAAGTATCGTTCAAATGATCAATGCGGTCATATCCAGTTACGTCCGCATCAGGGGATTGCAGATGCACTTCGAACCCAGCTTGCACGGCTTGCCGCGCTAAAGCCTCTACAGCCGCGCCCCGCCCTGCAACGCGCAAACGTAGCTTAGGCATGTAGCGCCATTCAAAGTTTGGAACACTCAACAAAGCCGCTTCTCTGTTTTCAAGTTTAGTTAAAAGCGCCTGTAAATGGGCTTGGTCGGGCTGCAGGATAATCAAGACTTCGATAGAACCGCCGCAAGGCAAAGCAATATCTTTAAAGGGTGAACCCTCTCCGTAAATCAGGCGCACGGGTTCTTTGGCTTTATTCTCTAAGGCTACTCGTGCTTGCAAGATGATATCGCCGTCCACACATCCGTTTGATATATAGCCCGCGACATCCGTAGGGGTCACAGTCATTAGCGCGCCTTTGGCCCGCATAGAGCCGCCATGGATATCAGTAACGCAGATAAGAGCGCAGGCTAAATCTGTTTCTACGGCAAAACGCAGAACATCTACTGCGTGATGGTACTTACTGTGAAATTCAGTCATATAGAGGCACAAGGTTCATTACCTCTTGGTAAAGCAGATGTTCCAATATATCCAGTTGATATGATTACAGTTCAGAACGCCATATCAACTCTTATACAGCACCGCCCTGAGCGCTCCGTTGTTATGACGCCTTTAGCCGAGGCTTTAGGCGCTAAACTCGCCAAAGACATAAAAGCAAAAGTCACACTACCGCCGCGTGATGCCTCTGCAATGGACGGCTATGCTGTGAAGCTGTCTGATGTGAAGCAAACGGGCGCTATCCTTAATATTATCGGCGAAGCCCCAGCAGGCTCGCCCTTTATCGGCGAAGTGAGCACAGGCGAAACGGTAAGAATATTTACAGGCGGCGCTGTGCCAAAAGGCGCCGACCACATCGTCATTCAAGAAAATGCAAGCCGAGAGGGTAAGACACTCACGACAAAAACCGATAACGCGGCTCCTCGTCATATCCGCAAAGCGGGCATTGATTTCACGGCGGGTGATATCTTGATATCCGCAGGCACCTTACTCTCTCCCGCCCATATCGCTTTAGCCGCCGCCGCAAATCATGCGCAGCTTCCTATCTATAAACGTCCTGTCGTGGCTTTAATTGCTAATGGTGATGAGCTGAAAGCTCCGGGCAGCATCGTCCAAGACGGAGACATCATTAGCTCCAATGCGGCAGGTCTTGGGGCGCTTATCCAGTCATGGGGCGGCACAGCACTTGACCTAGGTATCGCCAGCGATAGCCTCGAGAGCATAACCGCCGCAATCCATGCCGCTAAAGCTGCGGATATTATTATACCAATTGGCGGCGCCTCAGTGGGAGATTATGATTATATGCGAACGGCATTCAAAGACGCTGGGCTTGACTTAGTATTTGAGAAAATTGCTGTCCGCCCCGGTAAGCCAACGTGGTTTGGAAAGCTCGGCGAGCAAATAGTTTTAGGACTTCCCGGCAACCCAGCCTCAGCCACGGTTTGCGCGCATCTGTTTTTGAAAATCCTTTTGGGCCGCACAGATGATATCATCACAACGAAAGCCTGCGTGAGCAAAACCAT
>JALZWM010000120.1 GCA_023300105.1 Hellea sp. | reverse complement strand
AGGTCTCCTATATTTTCTCCTAATGTCAGCTCCCCGTTAACATGCTCTCCTGGCAAAGGCTCAAAGGCATTAAACTGGTCAACGAGGTCTTTAGAGCGAGCTTCAAAAGCTTTTCCGTCTTCTTCAGTCCACCAATCACGTTGCTCACCATTACCGTCTGTCTTGCGGCCTTGATCATCAAATCCATGGCCCATTTCATGACCAATTACAGCTCCAATACCGCCGTAATTTACAGCCGCGTCAGCCGCAGGGTCAAAGAACGGTGCTTGCAATATCGCCGCAGGGAAGACAATTTCGTTCAAATCAGGACGATAATAGGCATTGACCGTTTGAGGATTCATGCCCCACTCATCACGGTCGATAGGGCCGCCAAGTTTCTTAATCTCGTCATTCCAAGCCCAGACGTTTGCCTTTTTAACCGTTCCAATAAGATCGTCCCTATCAACTGTCAGTTCAGAATAATCCGTCCATTTGTCAGGATAACCAATTTTTGGATTGAATTTCGCAAGCTTGTCCTGCGCTTCAACTTTGGTCGCAGGGTCCATCCATTCAAGATTATCAATCCCATCTTTGAAAGCGCCGCGTAGGTTCTCAATCAGCTTATCCATTTCTGTTTTTGCGACAGGCGGGAAGTGTTTTGTGACGTAAACCTTACCGACGATTTCTCCCATCATACGATCGATTTGTCCAACGCCTCGCTTCCATCGGTCACGCTGAACTTCAGTGCCCCGTAACGTCTTACTGTAAAATTCAAAGCGGGCATCATCAACCTGCTTGGGCAAGTAAGCTGCATTGGAACTCATATAACTAGCAGTCATATAATCTTTAAGTGTTTCAACATCAGCTTTAGCAAATATCTTAGCCGCGCCTTCAATAGCATCTGTTTCTCGGACAACAAAATCGGTCTGCGCGCCAAGGCCTGCCTTAGCGAGCATCGCGTCCCAAGGAAAGTCCCCCGCCATGTCTTTAAGGCTTGCAAGACTATGCTTATTGTAAGTCAGGCTACGGTTACGGCGTTTTGTTGGCGTCCAATGCACGCGCGCAATATCTGTTTCAAAAGCCATAAGTCTTGTCGCTCGCATATCGGCCTGGTCAACATTTGCCGATTTAAGCATCGCCGTAAGAAACGTGACATAACCTGCGCGAATAGCGTCAGACTTTTCGCCTTCATCAAGATAGTAACTGCGGTTAGGCATCCCCAATCCAGATTGGGTGAGATAAACTATATAGTTCTTAACGTCCTTCAAATCGACCGCCACAAAAGGCGCAATAGGCGTTGGCAAACCAAGCGACGCGTCAGCCATCATAACGCCAACATCCTTATGGGATTTAACGCTTCTAATTTTGGTTATGTCTGCTTTGACGGGTTCTAGGCCAGCCGATTCAATTGCGTCCACATCCATAAAGGCAGCGTATAAATCGCCAATTTTCTGCTCTTCGGACCCATTCGGCGCACGGGTGGCAGAGGCTTCTTCGATAATAATTTTTACGCGTTCTTGAGACAGATCAGCCAGAATTGCGAAGCCGCCATAATTATCTTTGTCTGCGGGAATTTCAGTATTCTCAAGCCACGTTCCATTCACAAATTTGAAAAAATTATCACCGGGCTTTACTGACAAATCCATATTTTCTGTCGCAATACCATAAGTTCCAAGCCGAGGCGCAACTGATGTTTGAACCCCTTTTTCAATCGCAGCCTGAGCATTTTTAACGCTAGTTTCAGTCACCGTATTATTACAAGCGGCAAGGCTTAAGGCCAAAAGGCTTGTCGCCATCAAGTGTTGTATTTTCATAACTATATTCTCTTCATTAAGTTTAAGTTTTACTCAGCAGGCGTAGGGGCGGTTACAGTCGTTGCGTTAGCCTCAATTCTATCGTCATCAAGTTCCATATCATCTAAAGCCAAAGCCATTTCAGGATCATAAGTCGTGCCGAGGCCTGGTTGCTTTTCACCGCGCCACAAGCCACGGAAAAAACGCGTAATATCTACGCCAATCCCATATAGGGCAGGAACAAGCATGAGCGTCAGGAAGAAGTCAAATAAGACGCCAAAGGCTAGCGCGACAACCATCGGCTTAAGGAACTCAGCCTGACTCGAGGTTTCAAACAAAATCGGCGTAATACCGACAAATGTCGTCACTGATGTTAATAAAATTGGCCGAAAGCGCGCCACACAACTATCAAGCATAGCTTGATATGCTCCGATGCCTTTGGCGCGTAATCTTTGCACATAATCAATAAGCACAAGGTTATCGTTCACTGCAACGCCTGAAGCCGCAAAAAATCCAAAGAGACTGAAAACACCAAAGGGGACGCCCGTCACCAAATTACCAAATATCATACCAATGAATGCGAATGGAATAGCCACCATAATCAAGAGTGGTAGCGCGTAGGAGCGAAACGCAATGGCTAACAAAATATACATCATCAACAGAATTGCTACAGCGGATAAACTCAATTCGCGATTAAACGTATTGATGATTTCATCATCCCCAACTTGAATGCGAGAAACTAATGGATGTCTTAATTCCCATTCAGGAAAGTAGTTATCAATAAGGTCTTTTTTGACCCGCGCGACTTCTTGCTGTTCACCGCGTATGCGTGCACCTGTGTAATTCACCTGTTTACGGTCACGGCGCTGTATACGGCCAACGCCTTCTGCAAACTCAACATCCGCGACAGAGAATAAAGGTACATCTACACCATCTGCACTTCGAATACGTAACTCATTCAAACTGTCGATACTTTCACGCGCCTCTGCTGGATATCGCACCATAACGCGGACATCTTCACCATTACGCGGTAAACGCTGAACTTCACGGCCAAAAAAGGCTTCCCGAACTTGGCTCGTAATATCCGCAAGTGTAATGCCTAGCGTTTCCGCCCCGGGCTTCATGGTAAATTGAATCTCGCTAGCTGAACTTTCAAGACTATCATAGGTTCGAACAACAGAACTATAAGTTTCCATTTCCGCCTTTAACTCGAGCAAAGCCACTTCAAGCGCTTCAGGATCAGATGATGCAACACCATATCTGAGGCCGCCGCGATTTTCACCGCCGCCTTCAGTGACGCCATAAGTAACACGGAAAGCATCAGGAATAGGCCCAATATATTCTTCAAGCTTATCTGCGACTTCTTTTGTAGATTTATTATTCCGTTTTTCAGTGACAGTTAAACGCAGAAATCCATCTACAGAACGCCGATTTGTAATGGTTCCAGGGGCAGCGATCATATTACCATCAACACCAAAATCTTGTTTTGATTTTGCGTTTAATTCGGCAATCCCTGCATCAACTTGTTTACGCACTTGTTCGCGCCGTTCAAAAGTCGTCCCTTCAGGGAAGCGAGCGGTGAATTGTATCATATCCCCTTCAACTTCTGGCAACATAGCAGATGGAGCTATGCCAGCTTTCAACAAAGCGAGTGCCATAAACATAAGTCCAACGAATGTTGCTAAAGTAATATATCGAAACCTTATCACACTCGCGATAACAGGGCGGAATACGTGTTGTGCAAAGTGAACAAGACTATTCGCAATTTTACTTTGAAAGCGCATTAAGCGTCCCTGCGATTCAGGTTCGATAGGTTTCAAATGACGCAAATGTGCCGGTAAGATGAAAAACGCTTCAATCAATGAGAACGTTAAAACAGCAATAACGACCAAACTAATTTGTGAAAGAATAGCCGCAAAAGGTCCTGTCATCAGCAGGAATGGAATGAACATTAATATGGTTGTGACAACGGCAAAAAAGACAGGCTTAGCCACCATGTTAGCCCCAGCCACTGCCGCGCGGTCATCTGTAATACCGTTCTCAACATGGAAATAAACACTCTCCCCAACAACAATAGCATCATCGACAACAATCCCAATCACAAGCAAGAATGCAAAAAGAGAAATCATGTTTAAGGTCACGCCAATCGCGCCAGCAATTGCAAGAGAGCCCATAAATGCGGCAGCGATTCCGACAGTGACCCACACAGCAACGGCGGGACGTAAAAACAACATTAATGTGAGTAAAACAAATATCATGCCTGTAATCGCATTTCCGCTAATAAGGCTCATACGGCTATCAAACATCATAGAGCCGTCAGACCAAATCCCAAAGTCTAGACCGGGTGGAAGCTTTTCATTAATATCTTTTTCAAATTGACGAATAGCTTTACCGGAGGCGGTAATGTTCATTTTATCCGAACTCGACACGCGGAAAATTGCGGCAGGTTTACCGCGAAAAGTTGCTGCAAATTTATCATCATCAAAACCGTCGATAACTTTTGCAATATCTCCAACTCTAACAATGCCGCCTTCAGCGGTTTGGCGCACAATAATTTTTTCAAAATCCGCTTTGTTATCAGCCAGGTTACGTGCCCGAAGTTGCAAATTGCCACCGCTTGTCTCAACAGTGCCGGCCGATTGGTTAACGGATGTTCCGGAGATGGATTGAGAGACTTGACTAAAGGTTAAGTTATAGCGCTTCAACGCTTCTTCAGATATTTCAATTGTGACCTGTTCGTCCACTTTAGAAATTTGCTCTGTAAGCTGGAACCCAGGCAACTTAGTTAGCTCAAAACGTAATTCATTAGCTGCACGCTGCAAGGTTAAGCGGTCAATATCGCCATAAAGTGCAAGAAAGAAAATACTCGGGCGAGCATCCCAGCGAAAAACTTCAGGACGAAAACTATCGGGTGGTAAGTTACGAACACCATCAACACGTGATTTAACCTCATCTAAGAGTTTTTCATAATCAATACCAAGTTTTGTCCTTACATTAATTGTACCTACCCCTTCAGAAGAAGTAGATTCAATATAGTCTATCCCATCAAGTCCATCGACAGCTTCTTCCGCTCGAACCACTAGCTGCTCTGCGACATCACGTGGGCTAGCTCCAGGCCAAGATATTGTAATTGTAATTCCATTAAACGTCGTTTGCGGGATAAATTCGCGTTCGAGGTTTGCGTATCCAAAAATGCCCGTCACAAACATGACAAACATTAAAAGGTTAGCCGCAACGGGGTTTTTAACAAACCATGTGATTAAGGCTCTCATTCTTCCTGCCCTTTAACCATTTCAGCATTAGCTTCGTCTTTTTTGTCTTCAGTTTGACCGTCATCTTTTTTCTGATTCTTTTTCTTGAGAGGACGCTCTGTCTTTGTTTCGTCATCGTCTTTTTTCTTACCCCAGCCACGCTTCTTCTTTTTCTTAACATCTTTACCCGCGCCAGCCTTCTTTGCCCAGTCAGGCTTTGGTGGATCGACCAAGACAGTATTGGGGTTATTTACATCAAGCACCTTGAGTGTAAGGGCCACACGAGATCTTTCCATAGGCGAGAGAACAATAAGTTCTCCGGCTTCAATACCGCCTGTTAAAAGGGCCGTTTCAGCATTCGTATCGAGAACAGTTACTGTTCGAATTTCTGCCTTACCTTTGTCATTAACGACATAAACTTCGTTTTCAGGGCGCAAACCATCGCGTGGGACTACGAGTATATTTTCAAAACTTTTACCGTTTATTTCCGCGTCAACAAACAACCCAGGCGGCAAAGGAACTCCGTTCTCAGATGCGCCTTTACCGTAAGGATCTAAGACTTCAGCTATCGCGAATAGAGCCCGTGTTTGAGGATCATATGCACTATCGGTACGCATGATTTTTGCATTCCAGTATTGACGCTCACCTGCAATGACCGCGCTAAGTTTAACATCTGGAGCCGTCGTTCTATTTTTGCTCACGAAGGCAATCGGAAGGTCCATTTTTGACAAATCATTATCAGTTAAAGGCAAACGCACCTCGATAATATGTGTTGAAAATATCCGTCCAAGTCTAGCACCAGGAGACACAAATTGTCCTAAGTCGGAGTTTTTTGTTCTAACACGTCCTGTGAATGGCGCTTTCACTTCTGTTCTAGTTAATTGTAGTTTTGCTCCTGCAAGCTCAGCTTCAGCAAGTTGCAAGGAGGCCTCAGCTTGGGCTTGCTGTGGTTTGCGAAGAGCAAGAGCACTCGCCTCACCACGTCCTAATTCCGCATAATCTTGGCGAGCAATTTCACCTTCAGCCTTTTCTCGAATAAGAACTTGTTCTGCCTGAGCAATTCCCGATTCCGCCCGAATGACAGCCACCTGAAAGTCAGCATCTTCAATTCTAATAAGCGTCTCGCCTTTGCGAATAATCCCGCCTTCAATAAAGTTTGGAGACACATAAACAATTTTACCGCCAACCTCAGGCACTAAATCAATTTCTGTTTGCGGACGCGCTTCACCCTGCGCCGTTACTTTCAGTTGGACATTCTCCAAAACCGCGTAGTCCGCCATGACTGCGAGCGAGTTAAAAGTTTTCTTTTTTTCTTCCGGCTTTTTATTAAGTTTGACAATCACGACTGTGGCCACAACGAAAGCAACAAGAATTAATATCGGAACCAGAATAATGAGTAATTGTCGTAAAAATCCGCCGTTTTTCTTAACGCCAATAGTTTGAGTTTGTCTCGCCATTATTTTATTTCCATTTTAAGGCGTTACGCCGCCATAAGTCGTGTTACGGGCAACCGTATAATCAGAAGCCCCTAAATCTGTTTCAAATCCACCGCCAAGCGCAACATGCATACGCACACGGTTTGCAAGGCGCTCTTTACGCGCGCTAATTAATTGCCCTTCAGCAGAAATTCGCCGCGATTGCGCATCATTGAGCTGCAAAATAGTTGCAAGCCCCTCAATATAACGTAGCTCTAAGCGGTCTTCTGCTTTCTGTGCTTCGTTCAAGGATACGCGGAGCGCTGCCTCGCGTTCCGACAAGCGACCTTCAGCATCAAGGGCATTTTCTACTTCAAGATAAGCATTTAGGGCTGTTCCAGCGTAGCCCTCTAATTGATCACGCAATAAAGCTTGTTGTTGTTTGATATCTGCCCTTATCCGTCCCCCTTGAAAAATAGGTCCTGTCATGCCCGCAATCAAACGTAGCGCTAGCGCATCGACATCAAAAAAATCAGAATAAGTTGTCGAATTTAAGTCCCCATTCGCCGTTAAGTTAATTCGAGGCAACAAGCTCTTTCTTGTGATGTCAATTTGAAACCCTTGCGCCCGCATGCGGCTTTCTGCAGCCAATAAATCTGGGCGTTTTCGTAAAATATAACCCGGCGTCCCAGCGCCACTCAGTGGAGGTAGGCTCGGCAAATCACTCGCGGCTTCTAATTCTTCAGAAGGGTATCGCCGCAATAAAACTTCAAGATTGCGGGTTAGAGCTGACAACTGCTGCTCCCGTGTCGCCTTAAGGGCCTGTGCATTTGCGAGCGAAGATCTGGCTAAACGCACGTCGCTTGATTCTACAAGGCCGCTTTCAAAGCGCCTCTGGGTCAAGCGTAAAGACCGCTCTAGCGTTTCAACATCGCGGTCTGATAATTCTCTGAGAAGTCTCGCTTCAATAATATCAAACCAACCTTGCGAAACCTGACCTGCTATAGAGAGGCGCGCGCCGGCATAATCAGCGCGTGAAGCCTGCCCGTCATATTCAGACGCATCCACCTGATCGCGAATACGCCGCCACAGATCAGGTTCCCAATCAGCAGAAATACCTGATGACAGATTATCTTGAATTTGAAACGGTAGAGCCGTTTCCGTACGCGCTATACGCGTGCTTGTGTTGATAGTCGGCAAACGGGCCGCTTTCGAAATACGCAACCTCTGTTGAGCCGCCTCAAGCCGCGCCGCCGCCGAGCGCACATTCGTATTGGCCTCTAAAGCCTCATTGACGAGGTTAACAAGCGTTGGGTCTGCAAAACTACCAATCCAATCGGTCGTCGGTAAGTCTTGAGAGGCAGCCTCACTCCACGCTGGTTTTTGCGGCAGAGTCTCTTGAGCGGCGGCAATCGTCGCTTCTGGCTCTATTTTTGACAGGCTATTAAGGCTGGCACAGCCAGATAAACCTATCACGCTTGCAGATATCAAAATCGCTAAACGCATGCGTCGTCTCCTCATAGGGTTTCCATAAGCATTAAATAGCGAAAGTCAATCAAATATTATTGAAAAACAATAAATAACTTCGTAAACCCGTCTATGTAATTATACGCACAATCAGGCCTAAAAGGTCAATACAACTAGGTTAAATATTGGCAACTTTACGATTTAAAGAGTCGTAACGCCCAGCAGCATACACAATAAAAAGACGAACAAAATCAATCAATAAAAAAGGCGGCCAAAGCCGCCTGATTTTAAAATTCTATTGGCTAGGAAAACTATCTAAGTCTTTTACGGCTTGTTGGGCTTGGCCCAAGCGCGCGCGTTGTACTGCCGCGGCGACGGCTAGCTTGGTAAGCCACAGAGGAGTGAGCCACGCAATACGGCTCATCTTTATCATCTGTCTTACGGCCACAGAATCTAAATTCAGATGTACTTGGATCGCCAATTGGCCATTTACACATATGCTCTGTTATAGTGAGGATAGTCGCAAAGCGGCCATCAGCCATCGGCAGAGCTTCAATTGGCGGCGGGGCTGGACGGGCCTGTACAACGGGACGCGGCGCGCGCGGCGCTGACGGCAAACGTGTCTGACGAGCTGTAGTAGCTGTCTTGCTACGTGCCTTCTTCTTGGCAGGGTTAGACGGCTTCGCGCGGCCAGATAAGCCAAGACGGTGAACCTTACCAATAACAGCATTACGGGTAACTTCGCCTAACTGCTTCGCAATTTGCGATGCACTCAGTCCTTCAGCCCATAATTTTGTCAGAATTTCTACTCTGTCTTCTGTCCACGCCATAACGTTTCCCCCTATTCTTGTGCCGCGCGGAGACGCGCCAAGCACAAACCATTTACCTAAATTGAAAACACCACATATTTAAACACCATATATAGTGCGGAGGTTTTCAACCTCTCTTATTCCACACAACATGATGTAAAGAATACGGCGCAAACCACAAGATAAAGTTCTCACCTATCCACAGAAATCAACATCTTGTGCGGGTAAATTTTTCTAAAAAATGCCGCTTTACAAGGCTTGGCTTGCAAAATCGCCCATGTTACGCCCAGTTATGACACAGATGACAAATCTTCCGCTCAAGACGTCCCCCACAGCCCGACATTTCGGCGCTGTGAACTGGATGGGTCTTGCCACGCTCTATAAAAAGGAGTGCCGGCGCTTCATGAAAGTGTTCCCACAAACTTTGCTGGCACCGATTATCTCCAACCTTTTATTTATGACAGTCTTTGTCCTCGCCTTCGCAGAACAGCGCGGCGGCGGGAGTCCAGAATTCATCAAATTCCTCGCGCCCGGCCTTGTCATGCTCGGCATCTTAAATAACGCGGCGGCCAATAGTTCGTCCTCCATGATGACAAGCAAAATGAACGGTAGCGTTATAGACGTACTCATGCCGCCGCTCTCTTATTACGAGCTCGCGCTCGGTTATATC
>JALZWM010000119.1 GCA_023300105.1 Hellea sp. | reverse complement strand
CATCCAATGGATGGGCCAGACAATGAGGAAATAGCGACCAATGATAATCGCCGTGAACGCAAAGTACGTGATTAGTGTTTGGGTGAGAGGTAGGGGCCAACCGTTCATGTCTAAGACGTATGAGTCTCAAACCAATCCGCAAAGGCGGCTCTCTCATTCGCGCTCATGTGCAGGCCGCGTTTACTGCGCCGCCATAAAATATCATCGGCGGATGTGGCCCATTCGTGATTGATAAGATAATTGGCTTCAAGCTCATAAAGCCCTGCGCCGAAATGATGGCCTAGGTTTGGCACTTCGTCCCCGTCACCGAGGATGAGCGTAATCCGCGTCCCGTAAGCATGGCAGAGACGGCGTAATAAATCTGAGTCTATATTGGGGTAACGCTTACGCATATCAGACGTAAAGAGCGTAAAATCAGCATCGATTAAATCACCGCCCGGCAGTAAGGCTGTCTCCGTCCAGTCCCCAGCCTTATAATCGTAATATTTGGCCAGATTATTTAGTGTATTTTCGGCCAACATGCGAGAGGTCGTAATCTTGCCCCCGTAAACAGAGAGGAAAGGCGCGCCGTCCGTAAACTCTTCAATATTGAGAACATAGTCCCGCGTGACCGCCGATGCGTCTTCGGCTTTATCATCATAAAGCGGACGTACGCCCGCATAGTCCCAAACCACATCGTCTGGCGAAATATCTTTTTTAAAATACTCACTCGCGGCGTCGCAAAGATAAAGGATTTCTTCTGGACTGATTTTCACCTTACCTTCGGACAAATCATAAGGTTTATCCGTTGTACCTATCAGGGTATAATTATGCTCATAGGGAATTGCGAAAATAACGCGGTTATCTGCGTTTTGGAACAGATAAGCATGATCGCCCTCGAAGAGTTTTTTCGTGACAATATGGCTACCTGTTACAAGGCGTAGAGATTGCTCGCTCTCTGACGGTTTTATCTTTTTAAGCACATCATCAACCCATGGGCCCGCCGCGTTGATAACGCCTTTTGTGGTCACAGTTTCGCTCACAGTTTCGCTCTGCCCGTTTTGTTTGATTGTGACTTCATAGCCCGCGTCCACCGCGTCAACGCTTTGCACTTCAGTTCGCGTTCGGATATCCGCGCCGCGATGAGCGGCATCGAGCGCATAGAGAACCACAAGGCGTGCATCATCAACCCAACAATCGGAATATTCAAATCCCGTTTTAAAGCGCGATTCAAGCACGCCATTATGCGGGGCCTTATCAAGCTTAACAGACTTTGACCCCGGCAACATTTCACGTCCGCCAATATGGTCATATAAAAATAGTCCTGTGCGAAGCATCCACGCCGGGCGCAGGCCTTTATCATAAGGCAGCACAAAGCGCATCGGCCAGATAATATGCGGCGCCGCGCGTAGCATTACTTCACGTTCCGCCAGCGCATGGCGGACAAGGTTAAATTCGTAATATTCCAAATAACGCAGACCGCCATGAATAAGCTTTGTCGAGGCGGAACTTGTATGATTGGCAAGGTCATCACGTTCACACAGGAGGACTTTAAGGCCCCGCCCCGCCGCATCACGGGCAATGGAGGTACCATTGATTCCGCCGCCAATTATAAGAAGATCATAGTCATTTTTTGAATCAGTCATGCAACCCACCTAGCATATTATTTCGTTTTCGTACTTTACAATTTGACGCTATCACCTCCTGCGGCTTAAAAAGCAATATGGATACAGTTATACTTTCAATTGATCAGGGAACGACAAGTTCTCGGACACTCGTTTTTTCCCCCAAAGGAGACGTCCTTTATTCGGCGCAAAAAGAGTTCCCGCAAATCTATCCTGCTGATGGCTGGGTTGAACATAACCCCGAAGATATTTGGGACACAACGTTATCTACGCTCAAAGACGCTTACGCGTTTGCGAAGAAGAGCGACGCCAAAATTGCAGGCATCGGGATTACCAATCAGCGCGAGACGACTGTTCTCTGGGAGCGCAAAACAGGGAAACCCATTTATAACG
Organism: Hellea sp.; assembly: GCA_023300105.1. GTDB lineage: Bacteria > Pseudomonadota > Alphaproteobacteria > Caulobacterales > Maricaulaceae > Hellea. The sequence goes on along the minus strand of JALZWM010000119.1, from coordinate 2,398 downwards.
CCATCGTCTGGCAAGACCGCCGCACAGCGCAAATTTGCCGAGACATCAAAGAAACATATGCCGAGGAAAAACTTACGGCCAAAACAGGGCTTCTTTTAGACCCTTATTTTAGCGCGACCAAAGCGGCGTGGATTTTGGACCATGTCGAAGGCGCCCGAGAAGCGGCTGAGCGTAATGAACTCGCTTTTGGTACCGTTGATAGCTTTCTTATCTGGCGGCTTACGGGCGGGGGCACTCACGCCACTGACGCGACCAATGCCAGCCGCACCAATGTCTTTAATATCCATACCCAAGACTGGGACGCGGAATTGCTAGAGCTCTTTAACGTCCCGGCTTCTATCCTGCCAGACGTCAAAGACTGCGCGGATAATTACGGCTTATGTACGGTCTTGGGTGAAGACATCCCCATTCTCGGCGTCGCGGGTGATCAGCAAGCCGCCGCCATTGGGCAAAACTGTTTTGAGAAAGGCGATATCAAAAGCACTTACGGGACAGGCTGTTTTGTTATTCTCAACACGGGGACTGAATGCATTCCCTCCAAGAACCGTCTTCTGTCGACGGTGTGCTACCGCTTAAAGGGGAAAACAACCTACGCCTTGGAAGGCTCAATCTTTGTCGCGGGCGCAGCCGTGCAATGGCTCCGCGATGGCCTTAAGATAATCAAAGACGCCACAGAAACAGAAGCTATGTGCGAATCCCTAGAGAGCAATACAGGTGTCTATCTTGTGCCCGCCTTTACAGGGCTCGGCGCGCCGCATTGGGACCCTGACGCAAGGGGGGCTATATTTGGCCTTACGCGCGATACAGGACGCGCCGAAATCGCGCGCGCCACCGTCGAGAGCGTTTGTTACCAAACCTATGATTTGTTCAAAGCCATGTCTGAGGACGGCGTCACCCCAGCCTCCCTGCGCGTGGACGGCGGCATGGTCTATAATAGTTGGATGGTACAACATCTCTCCAATGTCTTAGATATTCCCGTTGACCGCCCTAAAGTCTTAGAGACAACAGCGCTTGGCGCGGCTTATCTCGTCGGGCTTCAAGCGGGGCTTTATAAGTCTTTGGACGAGGTCAAAGAGAACTGGCAAATAGACAGAGCCTTCACACCAAGCATGGAAACCACGGAACGTGATACGCTTTTGGGCGGATGGAACATCGCCGTAAGCAAGGTTCTGACTTAACCAAAATTTGGACGCTTCAAACAAATAAGGCCGCGCATGATTGCGCAGCCCTTTAATTTTATTTTAAAAAGACTTTATTTTAAAAATCAAATTGTGCGCGCACAACAAAGCCTGAGACAGTATCATCATTAAGAGTTGGGTCTATCACCGCTCCATCAAATACATCTTGCAGGCCAAGGCTCGATCCAACATTTGGTCCAGATAAAGTAGCGTCCGAGTTAAAGTAGTTGAACTGCAATCGCGCTTGTTTATGCAGCCACCAATTGGCGCCAACGGCAAATGTATCAAGCTCGCCGCCCTCAATACCTTCGTCCGTAAGATCTAGCGTATCGTAACGCGCGTTAATTGACAAAGCGCCCCATCCGCCGTCTGTCACAGGGTTGTCGACAGTCACGCGCTTAAATTTACCTACAGAGTAATTGCGCTTTCCGCCAAAGACATACCCCCCGCCGATTGACCAACCTGTAAAGCTTGGGTCTTCGGTACAGACTGTCGAGCCCTCGGCGCAATTGGCGTTGACCACCGTATATTCACCTATCGCCCATGCTGGCCCAAAAAGACCCGCGATTTCACCGCCAAAAAATGTATCGCTATCAGCGACGCGGCCTGTTGATATGATACGCCCCGTTTGCTCAACAAAAGGACGTTGACGATAGCGTAGGTCAGCCGCGTCATTTTGATCACGATGCCGGAAAGAAACGCCTGTATGGATGAGGCCGTTCTCTAAGTCGAATTTGTAAACCCCGCGGCCCGCAACAGCGATGCCTTCATTACCATCATTCTCTTCGACCTCTTCGAGGTTTTCACCAAAAACGCCTAATTGCAGCAGGTAATTATTAGATTTTGTTGAGACTTCGAAACCAACGCGGCGGTCGAGTTCAAACGCATCCGTAAAAGCGGCCCGTTCGACATGCGCCGCATCCAAAGACGACCCTGCTTCTTCGAGGGAGTTTTGCGTCTTAAAATGACCAACTTTAAACGCGACCGGACTATTGTTCGGCTTCCAAGATAAATAAGCATCTTCGAGATTCACATCACCTGATTCATCAAAAGTGGTTTCAATTTTATATTTTAGATTTTTTCCAAATTGTCCGTGCCCCTTAAGACGGGCGCGGCGTAGCGCTGAGGCACTCACATCGAAATCAGTGTTATCTGAATCGGCTATGGCATAATCAACATGTAAGCGTCCGCCGAGATTAATTGTAAAATCATTTTGTGCT
>JALZWM010000118.1 GCA_023300105.1 Hellea sp. | reverse complement strand
GAATTTATCACTGCTTGCGCCTTTCCATTGCGGGTCGGAGGGCGGGAAGTGATCGCCTATATCGCCGTGGGCGAGCGCGCCAAGGATAGCATCGGTCAGGGCGTGTAAGCCGACATCGGCGTCGGAATGTCCAAGCAAAGTAAAGCCGCACTCAATCGGCACGCCGCAGAGCCAAAGTATATCGCCCTCGGTGAAACGGTGGACATCAAAGCCTGTGCCTGTGGCTATATAGGTGTCGATATTGTTTTTGGGTGTAAGCATGGTGTCTGCTTTGGCAAAATCTTCGGGGTATGTCACTTTGAAATTATTCACGTCCCCTGTGGTGAAGGCAATGTCGAGGCCTGCGCCGTGGGCGACCTCTATGTCATCGGCAAAGCTTGCATCTTGGGGCAGGGCTCTAAAAGCGGCCCAGATTTTATCATAGTGAAAGCCTTGCGGCGTTTGAACACGGCGTAGCGTATCTCGGTTAACGCTCTCCCCGCCTAAGGATTTAAGCGCGTCCGCGATGGGGAGCGCGGGAACAGCGGCAGGAGATGTTTGCAAAGCGTCAATCACGCCGCCGATAAGGGCGGGCGTTACAAAGGGCCTCGCGCCGTCATGTATCAGAACAAGGTCTGGCGGGTTATCTTTCAGTGCGGCAAGCCCCGCTTTGACAGAGGCCGTCCGCGTTGCGCCGCCTATAACGGTTCTAGTATTTTCAAGATCCGTAATGAGCGCCGCGATATGCGGATCACCTGCGGCCACAACCACGATTGTTTCGCTAATGCGCGGCTCAGATTGGGTCGCTTCGAGTGTCCGCCTCAAGACGGCTTTACCGCCAATAGGCTGATATTGTTTGGGCAAACCGCCCCCAGCTCTCTCACCTTTGCCTGCGGCGACCAAAATTTGTGCGATGCGTGTCAATTTAGTCCTTTTTGACATGATGAAATATTGTGCAAAGGGTTTTAGCCCTCTAAGAGGCTCAGCATGAACGTAATGCCCAAAATCGGCAAGCATGAATTGTCCTCGCGCGTCCTTGTCGCGCCTTTATCTGGTATTACGGATTTACCGTTTCGCCGGATATTACAGCAATTCAAACCGGGACTTGTGGTTTCTGAAATGGTGGCAGGTGAATTTCTAGCCAAAGGCCACGCTGATATTGTTGCCAAAGCGGCAGGCGGGGGCGAAATCGAACCGCTCGTGATACAGCTTGTCGGGCGCGAGGCGAAATGGATGGCCGAAGGCGCAAAGCTCTCCCAAGAGGCAGGCGCGGCGATTGTGGACATCAATATGGGCTGCCCCGCACGGAAGGTCACCTCTGGGCTGTCGGGTTCTGCGCTGATGCGAAATCTTGACCACGCGCTAGAGCTGATAGAGGCAACGATTGGCGCGGTGGATGTGCCTGTGACGCTTAAGATGCGTTTGGGGTGGGACTTTGATTGCCTCAATGCGCCAGAGCTTGGAAAGCTCGCGGAAGCGGCAGGCGTGCAAATGCTTGTTGTTCATGGGCGTACGCGTAATCAGTTTTATACGGGCGAGGCGGATTGGGCTGCGGTTAAGGCGGTCAAAGACGCTGTGTCTATACCTGTCTTTGTCAACGGCGATATCAATGGCCCCGAAGACGCGCTTGAGGCTATGGCCCAATCAGGCGCAGACGGCGTTATGGTCGGGCGCGGACTTATTGGCGCGCCATGGAAATTGCGCGATATTATCGCGGCGGTGGACGGTCTGCCTGCGCCGCCTGAATTGCCGAAGCCCGTCAGAGGTAAAGTCGCCATTACGCATTACCGTGACCTCGTGAAATTCTACGGTGAACGCAAAGGCATTCGCATCGCGCGCAAACATCTGGTCGGTTATGTCGAAGATTTAGCTTTGGACAATGAAGCCGAGATCAGGTCAATCGTTTCTCGCTCCGAAGACCCTGAAGAGGTCGTGGCTGTTTTGGCGGAAATTTATAATGTTGATAAAGCGGAACTGGCGGAGATAGCCGCATGACTGACTTTATGCCTAACACTTTAGCGGATGATTGGCCTTTCCCGCTTTTCTTAATTGACCCTGACAGCGAAAATATCACTTGGGCCAATCAAGCGGCGCAAGAGTGGGTCGGGACTTCCATTCGCCGCCTTGTTGGTAAAACGCCTTGGGACTTATTTTCCGTTGATGCAGACGCACAGCAAATCATTGCAAAATGTAAGGACGCGCAATCTGCGCTAACGATGCGGGACTGTCCTTTAAAGCAGGCCGATAAAACTGACAAAGACGACACGCTCTGTCATTTGACGGCTTATCCATCAGAAACAGGCATTGGGTTGAGCCTGTGGTTCGCGGGACCTCAGCCGCGTGAAAACCGCGTGGGCGGCCAAGTCGTCTCGGGCATGGGCCGTATGATTGCGCATGAGCTTAAGAACCCGCTTGCGGGCATCAAAGGCGCGGCGCAGCTCTTGCGGGATGATGTTGAGACTGAAGAAGGCCGTAGCCTGCTTGAGCTTATCAGTTCCGAAATTGACCGTATCAGGCGCCTCGCGGACCGTATGGAAACTTTGGGCGATCAAGATCCTGATAATGTTGACCGTGTAAATATTCATGAGTTACTTCGGCGCGCGCGCCGCGTCATTCAATCGGCTAACCCTGAATTGGTTTTTACTGAGCGTTATGATCCTTCATTGCCCCACGCGAAGGGCGATGCAGATACACTCATGCAGGCGCTCTTGAATATTATCAAAAACGCGGCCGAGGCCGTTAGGGGGCAGAACGAAACGGGCGAAATAATCTTGGAAACGCGTTTTAGAAGCGGCGTGTCTAAGCTAAGCGCCTCTGAAAAAAGTCAACATTTGCCGATTGAAATCAGAATTATTGATAACGGGCCTGGTGTTGCAGACGAGATTAAAGAACAGCTCTTTCAGCCCTTTGTCACAAATAAACCTGAGGGGCAGGGCTTAGGCCTCGCGCTTGTGTCTAAGGTTGCGAGCGCGCATGGCGGTCTTGTCGAAGTCAGGTCTCAGCCAGGGCGGACAAAGTTTTCACTGCTCCTGCCAATCCCTCATAACGGAGATATGTCATGAAATATGAAGTTCTTTTAGCGGATGATGATGACAGTGTTCGTCTCGTTTTATCTAAGGCGCTGACTCGTGCTGGCCATAGTGTTAAAGCTACCGATAATGCGGACACGCTTATAAAATGGGCAGAGGCAGGGCAGGGTGATATTGTCTTGACGGATGTTATGATGGGCGGCCAAGAAGTTTTTGATAGCCTGCCGCAGCTTACGGCCGCGCGGCCTAAAATGCCGGTCATTATTATCAGCGCGAATAATACTGTGAATACGGCTTTGAAAGCTGGCCGTCATAAAGTCTTTGAATATGTACCAAAACCATTTGACCTTGAGGATGTGACACAGGCGGTCGCGCGCGCAGGGCAGAGCGTAAACCCGCGTCGGAATAAGGTGAGCGCTGAACTTGGCAAGCTCCCGATGATTGGTCGTAGCCCCGCGATGCAACCTGTTTACCGCGCTGTCTCTCGTTTTGCTTCAGGGGATTTGCCAGTCTTAATTCAAGGCGCAGTCGGTACAGGGAAAGATCTTGTCGCGCGGCTTATTCATGACGGCGGCGTACGTAAAGACCGTCCTTTCTTAAGGACAACAGATTTTGAAAACACATCTTTAACTCTGCAAAAAGTCAATGGCGGTGATATCTATATCGACGAAATCGCAGAGCTGTCTATGCAGCAGCAAGAGGGGCTTTTAGCGGTCATGACGGAGTCGGAGAGGATTTTGGAAACCGACCGCCCCAGGGTTTTGTCGGCAACGCGTAAAGATCTTCGGCGTTTAGCTGCGGATGGAAAATTTCGCGACGACCTTTTGTTTCGGATTAATGTTGCTGAAATTCGTATACCCCCGCTCGCCTCCCGTGACCGTGATACTTATGAATTGGCTGAGAACTTTCTATCCAATACGTCGGCCTCCAATAGCCGTCGTTTTGAAACCGAAGCTTTAGATATTTTGCATCGGCATAATTGGGCCGGTAATGTACGCGAGCTTGAAAATCTCGTCAGGCGCTTGGCTGTGCTTTATTCTGATGACGTCATTACCGCGGATATGGTGCTTCAAGAATTCTCTAAAGATATTCTTTCCGAAAAACCTAATGAAGGTGACTTGCAAATGGAAACGCAGGTCGAATTGGCCTGCCGGCAATTGCTTAATACTGACACGGGGGAAGGTGAGGAGTCGCATTATCAGACTGCGTTAGCTTGGGTTGAGCGTCCGCTTATTGTTGAGGCTCTGAGATTAACAGGCGGCAACCGAGCCAAAGCGGCGGATATTATGGGAATTCACCGCAATACGCTTCGTACCCGGATGAAGAGCTTGGAAATTTCCTAGTTATTCATGATCTTATATGTGTTGATTTTTAGCAACACTGCGGTATTAGGGTAACAGTTAGCGTTTCGACGCGTTGTTTATAGTTTATATGAACCAGCAAAAGCCAATCTTGCTATTAGATGCGCATAGTCTGCCGCGGCTTCGCCGCGCGCCGCGTATTGCGCGTTCTGCGGCCTTTGGCATTACCTTTGTTGTTGCGATTGCTTTGACAGTTATTGGGACTTTGTTTTCTCTCTCGGGAAACCCTGAAAGATCAGCGGGTGCTTATTCTATCCTCATGTTCAATTTGGCTATTATTGCAATTTTGGGCGGGTATCTGGGATATAGAACATGGTCTGTTCTTTTTGCGAAATCCAGACGGCAATCTGCGCCTTTACTGCATCGCCGTTTTGTTATTATTTTTAGCCTCGCCGCGCTAACCCCTGCGGTTATTGTTGGTGCTTTTTCTACGACGCTGATTAACAAAAATATTAATGAACTTTTCGGGGCTAATGTCCGAAGCAATATTGAATCTGCGCGTTCCATTCTAGGCGATTATGTCGAGCAGGAAATGTCGGACTTAGGGCGAGCTGTTAGAACGGTGAAATCAGAACTTAATCGCCGCCCAGTAGCTTTAAAATCTCGTATATCCTACACGGCTGACTTACAAATTATGTCACGTGTCAGGGATTTGGATGCTGTCTATATTGTGCGTGAAGATGGTTTTGTGCTCACGCGGGTAGAAAGCCCTTCTGCGCCTCTTTTTGAGATACCCCGACCAGGTGTTTTTAATGGCCTAGAAGATGGTGAAGTGGCCTTTCAAAGACGGGACGATTTAGATTACCTCATTGCCGTTACCAAACTTGAAAATTATGATAATATTTATCTATACGTTGGCCAGCTCTTGCAATCAGAAAGCCCTGTGCTTTCAAGTTTAACGGGTATCGCCAGTGCAACCACGGCTATCGATAAATTTGCAGATAACCAAGCGCTTATAGGGCGCGTATTTTTTCTAACATTTGTGCAAACAGCCTTGTTGATTTTATTTGCGGCTGTGTGGTTAGGGCTCGGCGTCGCCAATCGTATTATTGACCCTCTTGGGCGGCTCATTAATGCAGCAGAAAGGGTAAGATCAGGTGATATGACGGCACGTGTAGATGTTGGACGAGACTGGGGTGAGATGTCTGACCTTGGTAGCGCCTTTAACCGCATGACCAGCCAGATGAATTCTCAGCGCGATGAATTGGTTCGAGAGCATGATATTTCAGAACAACGCCGTCAATTCTCCGAAGCTGTACTTTCTGGCGTCAGGGCCGGTGTTATTGGACTAACTCAAACGGGCCGTATTACACTCATGAACGATTCTGCACGGTTATTATTAGGCTCACGGGAACAATCTTTCCTTGGTTATCCAATTGAAGATGTTTTGAGTGAATTTGCACCGGCTTTCAAAAAAGCGAGAGAGAGCATTTTAGCCAGAGCCGAAGACCAAGTGAATTTCGTAACGGATAGTGGTGTGCGTAACTTTGATTTGCGTGTTTCAGCCTATCAAGGCGTGCGTAATGATACAGGTTGGGTTTTGACATTTGATGATATGACACGGCTTGTTTCAGCTCAAAGACATTCCGCATGGCGAGAAGTCGCGCGCCGTATTGCCCATGAAATTAAAAACCCTCTCACCCCGATACAGCTTTCGGCAGAACGCCTTTTGCGTAAATATTCGAAAGAGATAAAAACTGATCCTGATGTTTTCCTAAATTGTACACAAACAATTATTAGGCAAGTCGAGTCCTTAGAACAGATGGTGAATGAGTTTTCTGCTTTTGCTAGGATGCCCGCACCTGATTTTTCGCCGGCCTCATTACGTACTTTGGTTGAGGATACGTTATTCGCTCAAGGCGTTGCATTTCCAGATATTGATTTTGTTTTCAAAGATGAAATTGAAGACGATATTTCGTTAAGGTGTGATGCACGGCTCATTAATCAAGCCCTTACAAATATATATAAGAATGCGGCCGAGTCTGTCTTGCGGCGTATTTCTGATTCAGGCGCAGATGAGTATGATGGGCGTATTCGAACACAAATTTCAATCATCGATGATAAAGTCAAAATTCGAATTTCTGATAATGGTATGGGCTGGCCTGTGCCTGATAAAGAACGTCTCCTAGAGCCCTATGTGACAACACGCGATAGCGGAACGGGCTTGGGACTTGCTATTGTTCTGCGTATCGCAGCGGATCATGGAGGTAACTTAACCCTTCATAACCGTGAAGATGGATATCAAGGGGCGGTTATAGAAATTATTTTACCGCAGGGTAAGGTATCTAATCACAACGATTTAAATATTAAAAATATAAATATGAGCCAACCGCTTATTGAGGACCTATCATGAAATATGATGTGCTGATTGTCGAAGACGAGGAAGATATCCGCGAAATGGTGGCGGGAATTTTATCTGATGAAGGCTATGAAGTCAGGCAATCTGGTACCAGTGATGGAGCTTTGGACGCTGTGAAAGCGCGTAAGCCTTCGCTCATTGTTTTGGATGTATGGCTTAAAGGCAGCTCAATGGACGGCATAGAGCTGCTTGATACAGTAAAGGCTATTCATCCCAATTTACCGGTGATTATCATCAGTGGCCATGGGACTGTGGAGACAGCTGTTTCCGCCATTCGGAAAGGCGCTTATGATTACATTGTGAAACCGTTTAAGGCTGATAAATTGCTGCTAACAGTGAGCCGAGCTTTAGAAAATTCAAGGCTTAGACAGGAAAATGAAGAGCTTAAAGGCAAAGCGCCGTCTGATAATCAGCTCGTCGGTACGTCTCCTCAAATCATACAGTTGCGTCAGAAAATTGAAAAAGTAGCACCCACGAATAGTCGGGTTTTGATTACAGGTCCATCTGGGGCTGGGAAAGAACTCATCGCGCGTCTTCTGCATGGGCATTCTGGGCGGGCTAAAGGTCCGTTCAAAGCTGTCAATGCGGCCTCTATGGTACCTGAACGCGTTGAGGAAGAGTTGTTCGGCGTTGAAAATGAGGACGGAACAACGGCAAAAGTTGGGTTGCTTGAACGGGCGCATAACGGCACGCTTTATCTAGACGAAGTGTCAGATATGCCGATTGAGACACAAGGTAAGTTGTTGCGGTTGCTTGTTGAGCAACGCTTTCACAGGCTCGGGGGGCATGATGATGTTCAAGTAGATGTGCGTGTGATTACGTCAACGTCTCGGGATTTAGCAAAAGATGTTGAGTTAGGCCGCTTTCGAGAAGATCTCTATCATCGATTAAATGTGATGCCTTTAGACGCGCCTGCTTTAGCGGGCCGCCGTGAAGATATTCCTGACCTTGTCGAACATTTTATTGAACAATTAGCAGCCTCAACAGGGCTTCCTGCGCGTAAAATAGGGGATGATGCGATGGCCGCCTTACAAGCCCATGATTGGCCTGGAAATGTGCGCCAATTGCGTAATAACGTCGAACGATTGTTAATCTTAGCAACGGGTGAGCCTTCACAGCCTATTACACTTGAAACACTGCCGCATGAAGTTTCAGTCGTGCGGGCGGCTTCGGGTGCAAATGAAAATGAAAAAATGATTTCCATGCCTCTGCGCGATGCTAGAGAGCATTTTGAGCGTGATTACCTTCAAGCTCAAATTGAGAGATTTGGTGGAAATATTTCACGCACAGCTAGCTTTGTCGGAATGGAGCGTTCGGCCTTGCATCGTAAACTCAAATCTTTAGGATTAGGGGCTAACGGTCGAGACGACTAAACGAAGGATTCAACGGATATGCGTGTCATAATCTGCGGAGCAGGGCGTGTAGGCTATGGCCTCGCCTCTCGGTTATCCAGCGAAAATAATATGGTCACAGTGGTAGACCTTTCAGCTGACTTAATTCGAAATATCACAACAGAACTCGACGTGCGCGGTGTTGTTGGGCATGGGTCACATCCCGAAGTGTTAAAACGTGCGGGTATCGAAAATGCGGATATGATAATTGCCGTCACCCATTCGGATGAGGTCAATATGATTGCGTGTCAGGTCGCTCATTCTTTATTTAGTATCCCAACGAAAATTGCGCGTGTTCGGGCACAGAGCTATTTAGAGAGCGAGTATAATGATCTCTATAGCCGCGAAAATATGCCAATCGATATTATTATTTCGCCTGAAATCGAAATTGGAAAAGGTATATTGAGACGCTTGAATACACCTGGCGCTTTTAATGTTGTCGGGTTTTCTGAAGGCCGCGTTCAGATGATTGGGGTTAAAATTACAGAAAACTGTCCGATCATAAATACACCTATCAAACAGATTCCTGATTTATTCTCTGGACTTCATGCGGCTATTGTCGGTGTTAAACGTGATGGCGAAATATTTGCACCTGTGCCGAGTGACCCTCTCAATGTTGGTGATGATGCTTATTTTATAACGCAATCTGATCACGCGACGCGCCTACTTGAAATTGTTGGTAATCGCGAAAATAAAGCGCGGCATATCGTGATTATTGGCGGCGGGAATACAGGCGCTTACGTGGCTAAAGAACTTGAAAGTATTTCTGGTATCCGTGTGAGGGTTATTGAGCGCGATAAGACCCGCGCGGAATATATAGCTGAAGACTTGAAGCGTACGGTTATTTTGAACGGGGATGCTATGGACGCGTCTATTCAAGAAGAAGCAGGGGTGTCAAAATCAGAAATGGTTATTTGTCTTACGAATGATGATAAAACAAACCTTCTGTCCGCTGTCCTCGCAAAGAAACTTGGTGCGGCTCATGCTATCAGCCTTGTCAACGAAGTGTCGATGCAAGACATGCAAAGTGAACTTGGCATTGATATGATTATTGATCCTCGTGCGAGTACGATATCATCGATATTACGTCATGTGCGTCGCGGACGTATCTTGGATGTATATTCTCTCGAAAACGGAGATGCAGAAGTGATGGAAGGGGAAGTCTTAGAGACGTCGCCTCTCGCAGGTAAAACAATCGGCGAGGCGGGAATGGCAGATGGTATCGCTATCGGCGCAATCATTCATAAAGGTCAGGTAAACTTTCCTGAATATAACACCGTTATAAAACAGGGCGATCATCTAGTTTTATTGGCGGAGAAATCTGCGTTGAAAGATATAGAGCGCATGTTCAGGGTCAGCTCGGATTATTTTTAAATGGCGTTAACGCGCATCATTCTTTGGCTCGGCAATAGCTTCGTTATGTGTGCGCTATTGATGGCGGTTACTGCTGCCTTATCCTTTCTAATGCTAGATATTACGTCTGCAACAAGATTGTCAGCCGTAACATTGGGTATCGGCGTGATTGGCATTATTCTTATTGCGACGACCCATAATACGCCGGCCCAAGAAACGACAGCTGATGCCCTGCTTTTTTTATTACTTTTTTGGATAATAATGCCCGTCCTTATGGCCGTGCCTTATCTGACATTGGGGGCGGTTCCAGATTTTACATCCGCTTATTTTGAGGCCGTTTCCGCTTTTACAACAACAGGGGCAAGCGCGCTCAATGCTGACGAGCTGCCTAAGGCGCTTCTCCTGTGGCGCTCCCTCATACAGTGGTTCGGGGGCGTTTGCGTTGCGACCTTTGCCGTTGTGATCTTAGCGGCCCTTAATTTATCAGGAACAGGCGTTCATCGTTCGATGTTGTTCACACTGGATAAAGACGAGTTATTTAAACGTTTGATTTCGATTGGGAAAATCGTGGCAGGTATTTATGCCTGTCTTGTGGTTCTATGTTGGCTTGCATTGATAATAACAGGTACGGATTTTTTTTCCGCGTTATGTCTGGCTTTAAGCGGAGTTTCAACGGGCGGTCTGATGCCCCAATCTGGCGGTATTAGTCATTATGTAGGGCGCATAGGCGCGTTTTGTCTTGCAATTTTTACGATATTAGGGGCGATGAATATTTCGATATTATGGGATTTTATTAGGCTCCGTAAGTGGAGAAACTTTTTAGTCTTATTTAGCAGTCCAGAAAGCCGAGGCTTTTTTGTCCTAAGTGCTGTGCTGTTTTTACTTGGATTATTTATGGTTGGACCAGCACAAGGTTATACGCTGTTTATTGAGAGTTTGTTTTTTGCCAGTACAGCTGGTTTTGATTATGACATCATTGGCTTAGAGATGGTTCCATCTGTTGTCCTTATTGCCATTGCTTTAATTGGCGGCTCTGCCTTATCGACGGCAGGCGGCATTAAAATAATTCGTCTTTTACTTTTATTCAGACATCTGTTTACGGATTTAGGACGCTTGACCCACCCGTCTCGGTTAATCCCGGTGAGCTTTAAAGGTCAGCAAATTCCTGACCGCGCATTTTTATCGGTTTGGATGTATTTTTTTGGTTATACGCTATTTTTTGGCCTCGCCGTTTTAGCTCTAGGCGCAACAGGGTTGGTTTTTCAGGATGCTGTGGTGACAGGAGCAGCTTCGATTGCAAATATGGGGCCTTTATTAGATGCCACATTACCCGAGAGCGGCGTCTCTTATGCAGACTTTACAAATCCTCAGAAAATTATGTCTGCTCTTTTCATGTTAATTGGACGAGTTGAGGTTTTGGCGGTCCTGATATTGTTTACGCCGTCCTTTTGGCAAAGGTGAAGATATTTATACTGTACGTATTCCAGCACTGTACGTATTCTGGCCTCAACTGTAAAAATATTGTTATTTTCTTACTATATCCTTGCTTCTAAAGCGGCAGGCTCATTAGATAGTCCTAGGTGGGTTGCGACCAACGAATCGCATAAAACAATAAGAACAAAGGAATTAAAATGTCTGGTGACAAGAAACAAAACCTTCAAGATACTTTTTTAAATTCAGTCCGTAAATCAAAGACTCCTCTAACAATCTTTCTCGTAAATGGTGTTAAGCTGCAAGGCGTTGTTACATGGTTTGATAATTTCTGTGTTCTTTTAAGACGTGAGGGACAAATTCAACTTGTTTATAAACATGCTATTTCGACGATTATGCCTTCTGGGCCTGTCCAGATGTTTGATGCCGAGACGATTGACGACTAACTTAGCTTTAGGGCGCTTATGATAATTCAAGATACGCCTATTGAGCATGCAATGGTTTTGCATCCTCGGTTTAGGTTCGCACGCGTTGACGATGTGGATTATGATCTCGAAGAAGCTGTGGGCCTTGCCGAAGCTTTGGGAGTAGTAACAAAGGCGGCACGGATAATTCCTATTCGTGATATGAAAGTCTCTAACTATTTTGGGTCAGGCCAAATCCAAGACATTGCAGCGGAAGCTTCGGCGCATGATGTGACTATCATGATTGTAAACGCAACATTGTCACCTGTTCAGCAACGTAACTTAGAACGTATCTGGAAGATGAAAGTGATCGACCGTACAGGTCTTATTCTTGAAATTTTTGGTCTTCGGGCCGCGACCAAAGAAGGGCAGCTCCAAGTCGAACTCGCCCGTATGGGCTATGAGCGCTCGCGCCTCGTACGGACATGGACTCATTTGGAACGTCAACGTGGTGGCACCGGCACTGTCGCTGGCCCCGGAGAGACACAAATTGAAAGTGACCGCAGGGTCCTTAATGATAAAATGGCAAAGCTTAAGCGTGAGCTTGAGCAAGTACGCCGCACGCGCGGGCTTCAACGTCAAAAGCGTAAACGCGCCCCTGAACGTGTCGCGGCTTTGGTGGGCTATACTAATGCTGGCAAATCGACTTTATTTAATTTGCTGACTGAGGGCGGGGTCTTTGTGAAAGACATGCTCTTTGCCACGCTTGATACAACGCATCGTGTTTTAACCCTCCCAAGCGGACAGCCTGCTATTCTCTCTGATACTGTGGGTTTTATCTCTGACTTGCCGACTGATTTGATTGATGCATTCCGCGCAACGCTCGAAGAAGTCAAAGAAGCCGATTTGCTTATTCATGTGCGTGATATTTCTGACCCGCTGACTGAACGGCGCCGCGAAGAGGTAATGCAGGTTCTTGACCAAATCAAAGCGGGACCAGAACACGGACAAGAAATAATTGAAGTTTGGAATAAAATAGATTTGCTCGGGAATGTGCAAATGGATCAAATAGATGAGCGCGCCCAAGCCTCAGCAGAGCTTCCAGATATGATAACATCATTTCCGCTCAGCTGTTACAAAAAGACAGGGCTGGAAGATTTATCGCAAGGCATTGAAACCTTTTTGACGGCAGGGGATGAAGTTCTACATGTCGATGTCCCGCCGCAGAATTATGATGTTCGGGCGTGGCTCCATAAAAATGGCCATGTGATTAAAGAGAAAACCAAGCGCAATGGCACATGTGAGATGGAAGTCCGTCTCTCTGAGTCAGATGCTGGTAAACTGCGTGCGCGGCATAAAGATATGGTGAGCTAGCGCTTGCTAAGCCTGTTTTGTTAAATGCTCTTGGCGGCTTGCCAAAGGGCTTCCATCTCTTCTAAATCCATATCACTGACGTTGCGCCCTTCTGCTTTTGCTTGAGCTTCGATAAATTTGAACCGCTTGGAAAACTTTGCATTTGTACGGCGCAAGGCTTTCTCAGGATCAACACCTGTTTTACGGGCTAGGTTTGTCACCGCAAAAATAAGGTCGCCCATTTCATCCTCAATTGCGTCTTGCTTGCCGCTTTCTATGGCCTCTGTTACTTCATCTGTTTCTTCGGCGATTTTCGCAAATACGCCTTCAAGGTCGGGCCAATCAAACCCGACACGGGAGGCTCGTTTTTGAAGTTTTTCGGCGCGCATCAAAGCAGGTAGGGCACGGGGAACATCATCTAGCAGGCTGTCATAACCTTTGGCTTTGCGCTCTGCTGCTTTCAAGGCTTCCCATGAGGGCGTCTCTATCTTAGTTTTACTCTTATTAAGCTCCGTGAATACATGTGGGTGACGGTCAACCATTTTACGAACCAAAGAATCGCTTACATCATCAAGGTTGAAACCTTCATTATCAGATGTGATAGTTTCGGAGGCTATTTCAGCGTGAAAGAGAACTTGGAATAACAAATCCCCTAATTCTTCTCTTAGGCCGCTCATATCCTTACGCTCTATGGCGTCAGCGACTTCATAAGATTCTTCGATTGTATAAGGGGCGATGCTCTCGAAACTTTGCTGACTATCCCACGGGCAGTCTTTGCGCAGGCGGGTCATCAAAGCCTTTAAGCGTTTATAAGGCGTTTGGCCTAAAAAGGTGATATCAGTCATTGTTTAGGACTCCGCAAAGCCCGAATAACTAAGCCTCCAAGAATAAGAGCGCTAATACCGTAGCACGCCCAAATATAGGCCGCATTTTTTCCAAACTCTAACATTACACAAGTTCTAACATTATAAGGTTTCTATTGTGGCTGTGGCGGCAGGTTTGCTTTCGGCCCGCGTTTTACGGCTTTTTACGATATCGGCTTCTATGCCGCGAAGAGATAACCACCCAAATAAAAGCGTATAAGCCGTCACCATAACCAAGAGCGGCCATAAAATTTCAGGCGGCATACCGGGCGCGCCGGGGCTTGAGATACTAGCGGGTTGATGAAGTGTGTTCCACCAATCGACTGAGAACTTTATAATCGGAATATTGATGAAGCCGACCATGGCCAAGATACTCGCAAGGCGGGCGGCGCGTTTGCGCTCGGGGATTATGTTCCAAATCGCGAGATAGCCAAGATAGATAAAAAGCAAGATTAAAACGGATGTCATACGGCCATCCCATTGCCACCACGTGCCCCATGCAGGCCGTCCCCAAAGGCTCCCTGTAACTAAGGCTAGAAAGGTGAAGGCTGTGCCGGGCAAGGCAAAGCTACGGGCGGCGCTATCAGCCAATGGGTGCCGCCAAATGAAACTGACAAGGCTTGCAATCGTGAGCGCGGTATAGGCCATTTGAGCGCCCCAAGCGGCGGGGACATGGACATACATCATACGGACAGACTGACCGTGCTCTATGGCGGGAGGCGATGCTATCAGCGCTAAGTATAATCCCCATACGAAAGTCCCCAATGACAACCACCCAAAAATGGGCGCGGCAACCTTTGAGAACTTTAAAAAGCGAATAGGATTTGCGAGGTAATTTATCATATCATTCTAAATTGGCTTTTAGAGCGGCGCTAGCGGCAGGTAAACCCACTGCGATTGAAATAAGGCTCAGGCCAATCAAGACGCGAAACTCAACTGCGCCAAGACCTGATTGGACATAGCTTTGTGTGGCTTCAACGCCAAAAATAAGGATGGGGATAAGGAAAGGGGTTGTAATTAACACGATAAGAAATCCGCCGCCTTGGCGCCCCGCTAATATGGCGCCTGCGAGCAGACCGTAAATCGCGAGGGCAGGGGTAGCAAATCCGATAGAGAGCATGACCGCTGCAATGCTTACGGAGGACATATCGAAAAGAATTGCAGCCAAAGGCGCTGCAAGAATGAGAGGCAGGATTGACAGCGTAGCAAAGCTTACGGCTTTAGCGGTGCATACCCCGAGGAGACTCTGGCCTGATATTTTAAGCTGCGCGAGATTTCCGTCTTCGAAATCTGATTGAAAAATTGCTGGAAAAGACAGCATGGCTGAAAATATCACAGCAAGCCAAATTATAGCAGGCGCAAAAGGGCGCATGACATTGAAAGCGCCGCCTAGGGCTATGGCGCAGAGCGCAATAAAGACGGCAAAGAAAAACAAGCCGTAAAGCCACGTGCCGCCCGAACGCATGGCCAATATGAGATCGCGTTTTATAAGTGACCAAATCACGACGTGGCTCTAAGGGTAAGTTTGCGGGTGGCCTGTGATAAAACTCGCGCTGGACTATGGGAGGCAATAATGGCCGCCCCGCCACGGGCAACATGGTTTCGTACTAAGTCATCGATGAGTTTGAGACCATCTTGATCCATGGCCGCAGCAGGTTCGTCCATTATCCAAATCGGTTTTTGGCTAATGACTAATTTAGCAAGGGCTAATCTGCGCCTTTGTCCCGCTGAAAGTTTTCGCGTTGGAACATTTGTTTTTGTGCTTAGCCCGACTGTTTCAAGCGCGGTTTCTGCCAGAGTTAACGTGCCGTATAAACTGGCCCAAAAATTTAAATCTTCTCGCGCAGTTAAGGCGGGTTTGGCATAACTTGCATGGGGTTGATAGGCCGTTATCTGACCTGCTTGGCAAGGATGATCATTAATGCGCCATGAAATTTTACCGTCATCTACCATGTGCAATCCAGCGAGAGCGCCTAAAAATGTAGTCTTGCCGATGCCATTGTCACCTTGAATCCATAAAATATCGCCATTTAAAACTTTTGTCGATATGCCAGCAAATAACGGCATGCCGCCGCGCGACATTGCGAGATCAGAAATCTCGATGTGGGCCTTGATAGGTGTACTGTCGCCCATGCGTGAAAATAGCTCAGCCATAGATATGCGTTATGCCTTGCGCTTTTGGCTCTGTCACCCATATTAAGGCGCGATAAAAAGGTAATGCCCATGACGCCCCCTCATCAAAGCCGCCGCATTGGATTGGTCGCCTTATTCGGTGTAATTCTCGCGGGTGGTATTTTTTTGTTACTCTCGGCTTTGCAAGAAAATACGCAGTTTTTTTATAACCCGAGTGATGTGATTGCGGACGGGTTCTTGCCCGATTCTCAAGCGTTTAAAATTGGAGGGCTTGTTATTGACGGAAGCGTTGAGAAAAAAGGCGACCTAACAACCATATTCAATATTAAAGATTTTGAAAGAGACATGAGCGTTCCCATAACAGTTACCTATACGGGCGTTTTGCCAGATCTTTTTCGTGAAGGACAGGGGGTTGTAATTACAGGTTCACTTACATCTCGTATGTCTTTTGAGGCAAGTGAAGTCCTGGCTAAACATGATGAGAACTATCAACCTGATATAAAGTATGAATCTGAGAAGTAATTCGTTTCAAGTTTGAGAATATTGGACGAATAGCTAAGCCGATGTGGGGCAACTTCGCTATTCGCCCACCTATCAAAGATAGGAATATACTCTATAGGTTGCTTAAGACGAAAAGGGGAGTTAAATGTGCGGATATTTCGAATTTTTCTGTTATTAAGTTGTTGTTTTTAATCGTTTTTATTGAAATTCGATACCTGTCGTTGCTTTAGATTTTGCTACGTCCCCCGAAATTCATAGAAACATATTTCAGTAAAGTTATAGTAATCTCTTGAAATGCACTTTTAAATACTTATTAATTTCGTTAATTAAATTTAATTGGGGAAAATTATGACAAATTTAAAACGTAAAACTCTGTCTACAGCTTTATCTATATTAATGAGTGCCGGTTTAGTTGCTTGTGGCGGAGGAGGTGGTTCTTCATCTACAGCATCAGTTACGCCGACTCCAACGCCAATTCCTACGCCAACGCCAACGCCAACGCCAACGCCAACACCAACGCCAACTCCAACTTTAACTGCAACTATCAACGGTTCGAATG